>CBDAFQ010000001.1:0-7196 GCA_965195275.1 uncultured ANME-1 euryarchaeote
TAGCGAGTAAATTCGGCGGTGAAGAAACGATATTTATAGCGGTTTGTTTGGACAAGGAAACAAGCGCAAAGAACATTCTTCGTGATATACGAGCTCCCGCGGTGATACAATCGGTAATTGAGTTACATGAACTGCTTGAGACTGAAACAGAGATCGAAAAAGTTCAATCAGTTGCCACTGCGTTTAAAGATGGTGTTCCAGGGGATTTAGCAGAGGTAGGAGAAGTTTTGGCTGCCTTTTTTCCGCCGTCAGAAGTAGAAGGATTTGTTAATGACGACTTCAGCATCACGCTAATAAAAGTTAGTCCCATAGCGGGATTAAGTGAAGCGAAGATGGAAGAAGTAGCAGAAATAATACAGGTGGATATAGCGTCTATTACAAAACCCGCAGGTGTGAAATATATAATATCCTGTGTTGACCCGCAGACATCAGAACTGATAGCGGATCAATTCCCGGGTAGCCTACGCAAGTTAAACATTGTAGTAGAGCTCGAGCCAAGATTTGCACGATCCGAAGAGATAAGGGATGTCCGTGACCCAGAGGTATTGAAATATGTTGATTTGCTATCCAAGCGAGCAAAGCTTGTTGATGGTGTTGTGGATGCGCATAGTGCGGCGGACATTATAAAAGAGGCGAATGATGGCAGGATACCAAAAACGTTGAGAAGTGTCCTGTCGCTCTTAGAAGAGAAAGATGAAACGAAAAGGCAACAGATATACGATTATATTAGCAAAGACTATTCAATGACGCTTGTAAGGTTGAAAATAGATGATGATGCAGAAGCGGCGGAGATAGTGGAAGAGATAAAAGAAGTAATTAATATAGGGCGACCTGCGGGGACATCTGTGGCTATTGCTGGTGATCTGGTACAGGATGCATGAGATGGGCGATGGGAGATGGGATACGGCAGCATTTTCTTATGTGGGGTCAGCTTTTTTAGTTCATCAGTATTTGTATAGCAGGGGAAAAAAACCACGAGATTTTACGAGATTAGCACAAACCTTTTTGCAAGCAAAAACGTTACCAACAACTTTTTTACCTTCGGTAAAAACATTCACTAAAAACGTTATTTTTGTTTTTCTTTTAGCACAGGCTAAATTTTCTTTTTGTAAAAAAGAAAAAGTGTTGTGTAATCTTGTGGTTTGCTAAACAATTACTCATGATTTTCCCAAAACGGTAATAAAAACAGGCCCTCTTATATCTACCTTCTTCTTCTTCGATGTTATAGATCGCATCGCTACGTCTTCTACCTTTATATTTATATCCGCACCGCTCCGCACTATCTTTACTTTTACCGCTTTTTTGGCTATATCCTCCGCTTCCTCTATCTGACGGGCGGCGAAAGCGGCAAAAGCATCTAAAAATCTTATGTCCGTTGGTACACCCTCTTCAAATACTGTTTCCCATTCCTTCTTCCTCGGTATCCCGTATATGGTCCCTTCGTGCACGATTATTTCATTCAGATATGCGGGACCACATAAAAGCGTGTTTTCTTCGGGCTCTGTCACCCAGACTTCAATATCCCGTCCGAATAGAGGCCCCTGATATGCAAGGAACTCGCAGGGTGATTTCTCTTTTCCTCTCTCTTCGCATACCCGAACGATACTTTTTGCGATTTCCGCGCCTTCCGCCGTGCTCGGTGTCTCCGCCAGACTTATCATCGCCGCTATTTCCATGTCGCTCAATTCCCAGGGTGCATAAAATTGTGGGTATGCTAATGCCCTCATATCCTGTGCATCGTACAATATCATCGCTAATCGCTCTACGCCCAGTCCAAGATTTACTACGGGGTAGGGGATCTCGTACTGCGCTAGTGCAGTGGGCGAATAAATCCCAAAAGTGGCGACTTCCACCCACCCTATCCGCGGATGATAACAGAAAACTTCCGTCTGTGTCTCGGGCATGTAATATTTCGACCGTTTCTCGTCCTTTTGGAATCGCATTTTTACAAATCCGAATTGCAGAAGCAGCCCGGTGGCGAGGTCCTTGCCATCGTCTATGTTTACATCCTCACTGCAGAAGACACAGGATGCAGAATGGTAATTACGTAGCCGTATTTCGTCCTCTCGCTGCTCCCTTCTGAAGCACCTGTCCACGGAGAAGAATTTTATCGGTAATGGCTTTTTATTCCAGACTTCAGCAAGAGTCAAGAACCAGCCGGAGGTCATGTGGCTCCTCAATGTGCTTCCGGAAGGTACAGGCGCGAGCTCTTTTAACTCCGGAAAAACAGCCTCAAGCACTTTCGTTACTTCCATATCTGCCACATCCAGACTATTTGCTACTTCATATACTAGATCATCGCCGTCTATTTCACCCTTTTTATAGCTGTGCAGTGTATTCTTGAGTGTGTCTATTTCATCATTTGTGAATGGTTTACCGAAGTACGAGTTCATTTGATTCACGCGTTCATCAGAAATGCCAATGTCCGGGCGAGGCAAGCCAGCGAGATAATAACAGCGATCTAAGACCGCAAGTGCCTCTTTACCAAATTGCTTCTTCACTTCCGCTTCTTCTATCGTCACAGGATTCATGACTTCCTCGAATCCGAGCCGCAGATACGCCTCTCTTAGCTTTTGGATCGTTTCAAATACTGGATGTGGCTTACCATAGCGTAAACGTAGCAAAGACCTTGGATGTCTTTCGTTCACTCGCTTCTCATCTGCATATTTTGTTCCCGCTAGCCATGCGGCTTCAAAATCATTGCTCGTTTCTTCTCTTATCTGTTTGGGGTCGAATTTCATGTTCCTGATCTCTCCTTAATATATCTCTATGCTACTAATAGAAATCACAGTACCTAACATAAATAGAACCAAAATCCCAAATTGCTTTTTTATTCTTAATCCAAGAGATATTAATAAAGATTATGACTGTTAATATTGGTATTAACGCGCTATCTGAATGTATCACGGTGATATTGACGGCGATGACGCCAGTTGGCGAACTCCGTGCTGCTATACCACTTGCAATAGGTTATTATAATATGGGCTATGCTGAAGCTTTTGTCCTTTCCATAATAGGGAATATGCTACCTGTAGTACCGTTACTTCTTTTTCTTGGCCCTGTTTCAAATTGGCTGCGAAGATACGCGATCCTCGACAGGTTCTTTACTTGGCTTTTCGCACGAACAAGGCGACATAGCAAGAGGATGGAGAAATACGGCGCTCTGGGACTGATACCTTTTGTTGCCATTCCTCTTCCCGTGACAGGAGCATGGACGGCTTGTGCAGTCGCGTTCGTCTTCGGCATTCGCTTCCGATACGCATTTGTTGCTATCCTCGCGGGTGTGATAATTGCAGGTATAATAGTGACGCTATCTTGTATGGGCGTTTTGGGTGTTATGGGTGTTTGATATATCAAGAAAATAAATTATTGACACAGATTAACGCAGATGGACACAGAAGAAATCAAATCAGTGTAAATCCGTGTAAATCTGTGTCTTAAAACAAGGTACTACTTCTTTTTCTTAAATAACGATGGCAAATGGATTACATACGAGCCATTCTCCTTCATCTTCATTACTATCTCCTTCCGCTCTAACAACGAATCCAGATTGAGTTCGTATATGCCCGGGCTCAAAATCTTTAAGCTTTCTATCTTATCTACCTCTAGGGGTACATTATCTTCTACTTTTAGCTGGTCCACCAAGTCCGTTGCACTTGCTTCTTTACCCTTCCTTATATAGAGAAAAAGGTTCCCGTCACACTCCGGACAGCCATTTAGCATCTCTTCTGTTATCTTTTCGAATTCCTTACCACATTTCAAGCATTTATGCATCTTTATTTCAGGGATGTTAGATTGCGGAAATGATCGCACTTATTAAGTCTTTATCCTTCTTCGTCGTGTGCATCATCTTTGCAGGTCCTATAACTGTTAGTCTTGCCTTCTTTCTTATATTCAAAAATCCCTTTTTAGACGGATATCCATTCATCTCTATGCCGGAAAAATCATCGTCCACCTCCGTCATTGTAAGCTCTATCAGTTTCATCTGCTCCTCGGACGTCAGACCGCCTTCCAACACCACTATATTCCCTGACTTTACCCCGTCCAGTACAAATCTTAACTTCTCCGTCGATGTCATCGAATTTATTTTGTCTTCCGAAATCAGATTCATTTTTATTTCCATCGTATAAATCCCTCACCGGAATATCCGCGCCATTTCCTCATATAAGTCCACCATATTCTCGCCCTTCAGTGCTGATATTGGTATGACTGAGTGCTGCGGGAACGCATTTGCTATCCTTTGTGGCGTGGCATCCACAAGGTCTACCTTATTTGCAGCGATAATAATCGGGATACCCCTTGCTTCCATGTTCCCGATGATGATAATATTAGTTTGCGTATACGGATCTTCGGTAGAATCCATAAGAAGCACAACGCCGTCAATATCGTCGAGCCATTTTATTGCCTCTATAACGCCTTCCGTCGCCTCTTTCGCCCTCTTTTTCGCCTCATCCTCTTCCAAACCATAAGCTAAAAACTCATGAAAATCTATCTTTGTCGCTAATCCCGGCGTGTCAACCACATCCAGCTTCAGCTTCGCTTTTCCTCGCTTTGGCTTTACTTCTGACTCGGAATTCAAATCGAAGTTTGGATTCTCCAATGACTTAGCTTTCAGGTCTATAGTGACTCCCTCTCTCCTGACTGCTCTTCTTGTCTCATGGGGTACCTCTGTGGCTAGCCCCACATCTTCGTTCTCATCTACAAAAGTATGGATTATTCTGTTTGTCAAAGTGGTTTTCCCGGCATTCGGCGGTCCGTAGATGCCAATCTTCGTCGTCGCCTTCCGGAAAAACAAAGCTCTTCTTAGCCGTGTTAATATGCTCTTCCACCTGCTCTTCGACTTCATCTCTTCTTCCATCCTCTCTTTTTTATATAATTAAATCTTTCTATTCGAAGATACTGCCAAATTTGGTTTATAATGCATTATGCCTTACTCTTTCATTATACATAGTTATTATTAAATTTAAATATTTCGTAAGGTGGGGCTAACAGCCGAAGAGGAGGAAAAATTGTATAAACCTGAAGGTACAGAAGAAGTAATACGTGTGCGTATTCCTGATAAAAGGAGAAGGGAAGTATTAGCGATAGTAGAGAAGATGTTAGGCGGGCGAAGGGTAACCGTGCAGTGCCTAGATGGGAAAGAAAGGATGGCCAGAATCCCTGGCAGATTAAAGAGAAGACATTGGGTAAACGTCGGAGACGCAGTAATAATAGTTCCCTGGGACTTTCAAGATGAAAAGGCCGACCTTATCTACAGATATAGAAGACCACAAATGGAATGGTTAAGACGGAAGGGCTATTTGAAGTAGAGAAATGGCTAGAAAGGGAAGAAAAGCCATTACCTAAGGGTAAAAGAAAGAATAAGGATTATCGCGATAGAAAAACTGAGCTGTCTGTTCTTGACATTCCCACGTTGGAGATACTATATAAATTCAGGAAGCGGGGATTATTAAAAGCGTTGGGTGGTCCTATAAGTAGCGGTAAAGAAGCGGTTGTATTTCATGCTATTGGTGCAAAAGAGGAGGAGTTAGCGATAAAGATGTATAAAGTAAGCACCTCCAACTTCAATGTCATGCTTGACTATATTATTGGCGACCCGAGGTTTGAAAACATAAAGCGAGATCGAAGAAGTATCGTATCGGCATGGGCACGGAAAGAGCTAAAGAATCTCAAAAGAGCTTTTGACGCCGGGGTTGAAGTACCAAGGCCAATAGCTATTGATAAAAATGTGCTGATAATGGAGTTTATAGGACGGGACGGGGTAGCAGCACCAAGATTGAGAGATGTTCCTGTAGACATACTCAAAACTGATTTTGAACTCGAAGAGCTCTTACTTCGCATCATTTCCTATATACGGATCATGTATGAGAAGGGGCGGATGGTGCATGCCGACCTAAGCGAGTTTAACATATTGATGAAAGGGTATGTGGAGCGCGAATTTGAAGGTGCTGACGTTGAGATAGAACCGGTAATAATAGATATGGGGCAAGCTACGCTTTTGCAGCACCCTAATGCCGATGCGTTCCTAATACGTGATGTGAGAAATATCGTTACATTCTTTAACAAACTCGGCTTAGATTGTTCATTCAATGAAATGATCCGGCTGATAAAGCGATAGGGAACCCGCAGTAAATAGTTTACCCATTTTGATAATTATCATAGACACGGATTTCACTGATTTACACAGACGCTACTGTCCCGAAAAGATTATTAAGTTTTAACGGGTTGAATAAAAATTCAAAAAATCAATACACTACTTTAAATCTGTGTTAATCAGTGTTAATCTGTGTCTTAAAAATCCTTGGAAAATGATACCGTTCAGGTAAATTATTATTTGTGTCTTCCCATAGGATTATCATTTTTATAGAAATGAACGGGAAAGAGAAAATAATAGATACTGCGGTATGTCCTTTCTGCGCCTGTCTATGCGATGATGTGGTTATTTCGGTAGACGTAGAGCGAAACAGAATAAAAGAGATAAGAAATGCTTGCACATTCGGTGTTGAAAAGTTCTTATCGGTGGAGAAAACCGAGCAAAGGCTAAAGAAGCCAGTAGTAGACGGTAAAGAGACAGATTATGACGATGCAATAGAAAAGGCAGTGGATATACTAAATGCTGCGAATAAGCCGCTTATCTATGGGCTTGGCAATAGTGGCTATAACGCTCAGCGGATAGCGTTAGAAATAGCGAAGCTAAAGAAGGGCGTATATGACATCACGGAATCAATCTGCCATAATCTTCTGTATTTGGAATTGAAGAAGGGCCCTTTTTACTATGCTCTGCTGGATGAGATAAGAGACAACGCCCAGGTCGTCATTTACTGGGGCGCTAATCCCGTTGTGTCGCATCCAAGACACCTTTCCAGGTACTCTGTATATCCAGTTGGAAGGTATGCAATGAAGGGTGTGATGGATAGGGAACTGATTACTATTGATGTGGTTGACAGCGAGTTGAAGAAGATCTCAAGGTGGTTCTTGCGGGTGAATCCGGGAGAGGATGCAGAAATAGCGGATATTTTGCGGCGGCTGGTAAAAGGCGAGTCGTTAAGAGAACAGCTAACGGGTGATATGGACATAGATACACTAAGGAAAATGGCAGACATGCTGAAGAAGGCATTTTACGGTGTTATCTTCGTGGGTCTTGGTGTCTTATCAAATGAAAACGGCTCAAAGAACATTGAAGCGATTTTAGCTCT
>CBDAFQ010000002.1:0-22657 GCA_965195275.1 uncultured ANME-1 euryarchaeote
GATCCGGGAGATTGTCAGGATCACTCCCTAAATACCGGACATGATGTTGAATTACCTTTTTTCCCTGTCGTTCGTTCCATACTTCAGCATATCTGATTTTATCTCCCTGTTTGATCTTGCGGATGAAAGTTTTGTGTTCTGTCATATATGTAGTGTATATACACTACACATATAAAGTTTTCTATTATTGTTTATAGTGCTTTTTCAGGCACATGCTATGCTGTCGTATGATAAAATGACTACACTATCTGTGGGTTCGCAAGACCAACTTGACGGCATGGGTGTTACCTATGTTTATGAAACCGCAACCGCTAGTACTCCCGGTTCGGGCAAAAGCATCGAGCGGAAACCGTTGAAAGATGGCTATGCCCCCTGTCAAGACACGGGCGATAATTCTGTTGACTTCTTCGTGCAGGACACACCCACACCAAAGAACAGATCTTCTTCGGAAATGGATCCCGCACCTGTTAAGATCTTCGATTCGGATGGCGACTTAAAAGGTAGTTTCGTAAAGATTCAAGACGCGGTAGACAATGCTTCTGCCGGTTATACTATTCGTGTTGATAATGGGACATACGAAGAGAACGTGGATGTGGCTAAGCAATTAACGATTTGCTCGGAGCACGGCGCGGCTGTTACCACTGTCAAGGCATTTGATTTAACCGACAATGTCATTGATGTAACTGCGGATTATGTGACCATCTCAGGTTTTAATGTGATTGGAGCAACAGTCAAGGGCGGGATATATCTCCGCAATGCGGATTACTGCAATATCGCTAATAATAGTGCATCGAACAATAAAAACGGCATCCACTTGCAAATGGGGAGCCAGCACAACAAGATCACGAACAACACAGTATCAAACAATATCCAAAGAGGCCTCTGGCTGGCTCAATCGAACAGCAACAAGATCACGAACAACACCGTATCTGACAACGAGAACGGCATCAGTCTGAGTTCTTCTGACGATAACACCATCTACAACAACTATTTTGACAACATGAATAACGCCAATGATAACGGAAACAACATCTGGAACACCACAAAAATTGATGGGACGAACATAATAGGCGGTCATTATTTGGGTGGGAACTATTGGAGTGATTACGTAGGTGCGGATACAGATGATGATGATGGCCTAGGCGATTTATTACTTCCTTACAATTCATGTGGTGATATACCGGATGGTGGCGATAGTCATCCATTAGTCCCCTTGGGTTCTGCGCCTATTTTATCAATTGTAAAATCAGACGAGCCCGATACCATCGGCGCCGGGAGGACATTTAACGTTACGGTGAATCAAACGGTAAATGAGGGGTGGTATCTAGATAATGGGTATCGACACACGAACGGAAGTGTAAAGGAAGCAAGTTTCACGTTGCCTGCAGTAGAAGGAGAACATATTGTCTCTGCAAACGCATCAAATGGATATGGCAGTGATAGCCATAGTTGGGTATGGAATGTAAAACAACAAGGTATATCAGTAACAAAAGTGGGTGACGTCACAGCGGCAGCACCTTCTACTCTTGTCAATTTCAACATTACCGTCAACAATACCGGTAACTGTACATTGACTCAAGTCGTCGTAAAAGATGAGCTACCCCAGGGGATGATTTTTTCTTCCTCCGTTCCTGCTCCGAACACGACACAGGATGGAATGATTATAACTTGGTATTTTAATGAACCTCTTGATGTTAACGATTCAATACCGATCAAGCTTGTTGCACTGATAGAAGAAGATGCAGAGGAGGTGTTGACCAACGCTGTTGATGTTACCGGTACGCCAGAGAATGCAACTAATGTCTCGGCAAGCGCTACAGCAGAGGTCCGCGTGATACGAGTAGCGATAGAGAAATCAAGCAAGTCGTCCACCGTCTCGCTTGGTGGAACCGTGGAATACACGATAGAGTACTCTAACCCAGGGGGGACGAACCTGACCAATGTGGTAATAACCGAGAACTATCCAAAGAATCTAACGTTCATTTCCGCTGTTCCCGCTCCTGACCCCGGAACAAATAACAAATGGACGATAGGTACTCTTCCGGCTGGCGGATCAGGAACAATAACAATAAAGATGAAAGTTCCGGCTAGTACGTCGGACCTCAGCTACACCGAGAGTAGTTATGTATTCGGAGAAGGTATTGTAATGATTAGCAAAGAGTTATCCACAAAGGTAGAGCCATACGCTCTGAAAAATATCGTTACGATCTCGGGCTCTTACGGAGAGACAAATGTAAGTGCAACTGCCAGTGCTATAACCACCGTGAGTCTGTCCGGGTCAAGCTTAGAAATTACAGAGCATGGCAGCGGCACCTACGAGTCGGAAGAGGAAATAAGCTTATCTTCTACGAGCATGAGTATCAACTTTGATAAGTACACAAATGCCTCTTACAGTCCTACTACCTTTAAGTGCTCCGACGGCTTCGTCATGGAAGTCCCTTCTAAGTGGTCGCAGGACATCTGCAGCAAGAGTTATGCGAAAAACAGTGCTATACACAAGAAGATAACTGGAGCTACCTCCCTGAGGGATCTAACTACAGGCAAGGCGGATAATAACGGCTGTACTATGTATATCGGTTCTTCTTTCGTTGGATACCTGCACGTAGATAGAAAAACAAAAGATGCCGCTACTTCAGAACATTACATCGGCGACTTTGATGTAGAGTGGGAGCTGGGGGATGGAAGGGTGAAGGGCGTGGGATATGTAATCGTTGATAAGGAGTTATCCTCAGGACGATTGCTACTCATGGAACATGGCAGCGGATATTATTTGTCGGAAGACGATTCTGGTTCAACTAGCATTAAAAAGACATTGTATGCAGAATACGAGCCCACTTCCTTTAACTTCTCTGATGGCTTCGTCGTAAACTTCTCCTCTAAGTGGATGCAGGATATCTGTGCCAGGAGCAAAACAGGAAGCTCTGCATTACACAAGAAGATACGTGATGCTACCTTTATAGATGATGATACCACAGCCAGGAGTTCACCATCGCTGAAATTTGTTACATTCTTCTATGGTGCCACACATGTGGGTTCAAGATCGAGGTATTCAAAGGCATCTGAAGATTACATCGGCGACTTCTACATATCTTGGGGTGCAAGTAGTATTTTTATATTTGACTGGGACAAGGTTCCCGGTGCCGATAACGATACACTGATAAAGCATCTTAGCGAAGATAAATTCGGTATGCCCTGGGTTACGGATGATGATGTAGAAATTACCAAATCCGCTAAAAAAGACACAATCAAGATCTCTACGCCTGAACACTCAGCCGAAATAATTTTGGATACAGAGACGAATGAAACCGCAGAACTAATAGTTGATGGTGTCTATAATTGCACGTTCAATGTAGTAAAGTCTGGCGACACGCTAAAGGTATACGACTCCGAATTTGAAAGAAAGCCAGAAGAAGTGATTGGCGAAGGATTCGTGATGATTGATGAGGCGATATTCAGAGATGGTGAAATACAAGTTACAGAGCATGGTAGCGGGATATATCGCTCGGGCGAGGTTTTTGGCTCAAAAACCATTGAGAAAGAAACGTATGGGGAATACAAGCCCACTTCCTTTGAGTTCTCTGATAGCTTCACTGTAAACTTCTCTTCCCTGTGGATGCAGGACATATGTGCCAAGGACGAGGATGAAGGCACTGCGATACATAAGAAGATAAGTGATGCTGCCCTTATGAAGGATGACACCATTGTGGCGAAGTCATTAATGAATATTACCTCTTCCTTCAATGGCTCTATGCATATAGGTGCAAGAACAGAAAATGTTAGCATATCGGAGGATTATATCGGTGAATTCAATGTCACACAACTTATAAAAATAGTTAAGGGAAAACCGCCTAAATCTTCTTCTGAGTCGTCTGATTGGCTGTTTTGTCCATGTCCAATTCCATAATCCACTTATCCGTGGGCCTGCCAAGATTCAACATCCACACATCATTGGATCTGTCCATCCATAGCGCCATAGGCATGATTACCATGGTTTGCTTTTTAGCTTAGCTTACATAAAACATCCATTTATACATATTATGGCCATGCACACAAAAAAGAACGAAATATCTGCGGATATATTCCGGGCGTATGACATACGAGGGATCTATAATGATGACTTGTATCCCGAGACGATGTTAAACCGTAACTCAGTACCTTTTACGTAATAGGCATATTCCGTTTTTCCAATATGTCTCTGTTTTTCTTAGGTATTTCAGAGGTAATCCATTCTTTCTGTATTTTAAGCTTGTAAATTCGTGATAGATGAATAAGGGCATCATTAGGCGTATATCTTTTCAGGAGTGAATTGTCAGCAAGGATTTTATAAAGACGGTAATAAAAGACAAGAGCAATGAAGTTTATGAACATCCAGCTCTCCATCTGATAATCGTCTATTCAAAACAACTTATGAAAAGCTCATGAAGATGGAACATATTACGTAAATTAGGCGGAGTTACGGTTTAAAAATAACTTTAGACGTCAATAAAAAAAATCCACCGATTTTGACTAGATACATAGATATTGCCCATGCCAGAAAAATCGCCGATCTAAAAATAGCGTGTGAATGCACTGTGCCTGCTGAGATACCAGTAACTGTGGGACCGCTACCTTTACCAGAGAGACATGCGATCTGCACAAAAAGATGTCCGTAACCGTGAGGTCGCCGCTTTCAGTAAGACGGGCGAGTACGGGAATAAACGGTTGTTTCTGGCGACCTCCGCCATAGATATTAATCTACGTGTTTTTACTATATAACACCTTTACTGTTTTCTTCTTGTGCTTAAGCCCCCAATCGTACAGATATGTACCCTCGACCACATGTTTTGTCGCCCGCCCTCGTTTTTACCCGAAGATGCAAGGCAGCTAAAAAGCGAAGCGGATATGGACGCTACAACCTGCAATCATATACAATCGCATCTGCGTTTTCTATCACAAAGCCCTTTATCGCTTCTAATTCCGGACATGGTTCAAATCGGTCCTCTGTCCTTTTTAATACCTCTTCTGCGGTTAGCGCCGGTGCCATCCTTATATAATCCAGGACATAATGCAAGTACCATGCCTTCACGTATTCGCTCCCTTTTTCTCGCAAAAAAAGTATCTGAAGATACTTGGGGATTTTCATTATCATTTTAAAATCATGGCTCTTCGCCAACTGTATGATTATTTCTTCTCCCTCGCGCTCACAGAACTCTATAAACTCCTGGCTCTTTTCTGGGAAGTCACTTAAATGATTCACAAAGTCTGTGATTTCTCTGGTTAGCTCCATCTTCGCCGCCCATTTATTATGGATCTCCCACTTTGGCATATTTCTCGTTGTATATAAAGTATAACTTCTACCCATAAATAAATTTAATTTATGACACAGATTTACACGGATTTACACGGATTTATTTTTTTTCTGTGTTAATCAGTGTTAATCTGTGTCAATATTTTATTTTATTTTGTTTATAAACCTCCTTACAAGCAAAACGCTTTACCAAAATCTTTATCACATCACATAACCTCACATCATAACTCAATTAAGTGCATCTTCTGCATCCAGATACTTACTGCTCTACGCGCCTGTTCAGGATTCGCGAAATTATCCTCTATTGCGTCATCCGTGGGAATACCGATAAACGGGTCTATTGTATTCTTCCCCACATCGGCAACCCATATCATCCTGTCACTAACGTCCTGCTCCCGGAAGAACGAGATAAAAGGTGCGGGTGTCTTCTCGGTTGGAACAACGATCACCACATCTTCCCCTGCTTCTGACCGCCCTAATTGGCGCTCGTCGACAAAATGTGGCACAAACGTAATCGAAGGTAAAACGAAGAGGTGTATGCTTCTGTGTTGTTCATTTTTTTTCACCGCTATCAACTCAAGATGCTCCCCTTTACTACCACCTTCGTTTATCTGATACCCACAGCGTTCCAAAAACGATATTACCACGCTTTTTAGCGCACTTATAGGGCTTCTTATCTCAGCCCAACGTAAAAACGCGGCCTCCAGTTCCCCACTCAAGTATCTATGCGTTGGCAAGCAGTAAAATATCTCGCCCTGATAGTTTATCTGGGTATGCATGTCAGGAGAGAAAACAGAAAGTTTCTCTTCGCTCGTTATGCTCTTGAAGATCATATCTTCTGGATCTCCGCCCAATTTACTCGCTATCTCGTCCCTATCGGCATCGCTTAGCGTATTTACACACTCGCTTATCTTCAACGCGAGTTCTCCTTCTGATATTACCTTATGCTCCTGACAGTAGCTCGAAAGGTATTCAAATATTTTTAGCATCTCTTACCATTTTCATAGTATAAATATTTCTTTGGTAAAGCTTTCTTTTTGGTAGAAGAAAATGACAAGCAAATTTGCGGGACGTATAAAAAACATAGAGATTTCCGGTATAAGGAAGGCATTTGAAGCGTTGTCCGGTGATTTTTTCAACCTTGGACTCGGTGAGCCCGACTTTGATACCCCGGAGCACGTAAAAATCGCCGCTATGCAGGCATTAAAGTCCGGATTCACCTCTTATACTTCCAATAAGGGTATAGACGAACTGAGAGAGGCGATAAGCGCTAAGCTCTACCGTGATAATAACCTCGCCTTTAGCCCCGATGAGATGATAGTTACATCCGGTGCGAGTGAAGCGTTACATATCGCTATCCATTCAGTCGTTGAACGTGGGGATGAGGTGCTAATCCCAAATCCGGGGTTTGTCTCTTTTGCCGCACTGACGGAACTGGCCGAAGGGAAACCGATAGGGGTACCTTTAAGTGACGACTTTTCGATCTCCGAGGAAGCGGTAAAAGAGAAAATCACGGATAAGACAAAGGCACTCATAATAAATTCACCTGCTAATCCTACGGGTGCTGTGGAAAGCGAGGAGAACATAAAAGCGCTTGTTGACATCGCCCATGACCATCATGTAACTATCATTTCTGATGAGGTCTATGAGCAGCTTATATACGATGACCTGAAGCACATAAGCCCCGCGAGATTCTCTGACGATGTCATCACGGTAAATGCTGTCTCAAAGACATACGCAATGACAGGCTTTCGATTGGGTTATGTTGCCGCTCGTAGCGAGTACACGGAGCAAATGCTGAAGGTGCATCAATATGTCCAGGCGTGTGCATCATCGATATCGCAGAAAGCGGCGTTGGCCGCTATTGCAGGCCCTCAAGACTGCGTGGTAGATATGAGAAGCGAATTCAAAAGAAGAAGGGATTTCGCTGTTTACGCTCTTCATGATATGGGTATGAAGTTCAAGATACCAAAAGGCGCATTTTATATCTTTCCCCGGGTAAGCGATGAGCATGAATTTGTGGAGTCTTTGAAGCGGAAACGGGTAATTGTCACGTCGGGATCTACATTTGGAAGTCGTGGTAAAAATCACGTGCGGATATCGTATGCTACGAGCTTAGCTAATTTGAAGCATGCTTTTGAGATAATGAAGAGGATTGTAAAAGGGGATTGAAACAGGGATGTTTTTGGCAAATACCCTTTGTGTTGGGGCTATTTCCTTCTCGGCGAAGGCGCTCGAGGCGCTTTATACGGGCGCCGCATTTGCTGCCCACATTTCAAACACGTTGTTGTAATATACTCGCCTCTGAGACGAACGCGTGCATTCCGCCCTGGGATTAAATACGTATAACAACCTTTACAAATCCGCATCTTCAACTGTGATGGTATTCGTACTCGATAACGCATCCCAATCAAACGGGCAAGCTGCACATACCTATCACTTCTGTTTCTTCCACCCTTTCTCGCATCCGCTTCTGCCAGCTCGAAGAGCCGCACTATCCGCTGCAATGCGATGTCCCCTAGCCTTCTACCCCCCTTCTTTACCATCTACAAAGATTAATTATGTAACTAAATGCCTTTTGTTCTAAATCTTGTTTGATTTTGATAACTATAATGAAATATACGGCGGAAGAGAACATGAACAACCTGCATAGAAGGGCAAGGATCATTGCCGATTTTCAGTTTGGATGGGGTACCGGCAACATCTTGTTCCCGGACAGCGTAGTATTTACCCTCTCAAGGACAAGAAGAATATCTCAGATACTGGATAATGGGGGAAGAGTATCCACACTGAGGTGTTCTGACGGGCTGCTGACGCTGAGCATAGAAGGTGCAAAAAGACTGCATCGATTCATAAAATATCCTGGATTGAGGGTTGTTATGAATGAAGAGAGCAGCGAATTCATAAAAAAAGGCGGAACGGCATTTTGCAAACATGTAATAGATGTAGATTCCGAGATAAGGGCTTATGATGAACTTATAATGGTAGATGAAAAAGACAGACTACTTGCAACGGGAAAGGCGATGTTATCCTGTGATGAGATGAAAATCTTTGAGCATGGTGTAGCTGTGAAGGTAAGGTATGGTATAGAAGAATAAGGGATACCCGGTAAATGATAGAAGAAGAGATAGGAGATATGTTACGAAAAAGGGAACTTAGTTTAGCTACTGCAGAATCTTGCACCGGTGGACTGGTGTCCCATAGGATAACAAACATCTCTGGCAGTTCGGACTATTATAAAGGTGGCGTGATCGCTTATGCTAATGAAGTAAAGGTGCAAATTTTGCTTGTGCATGATGCGCTATTGGCGGATAAGGGTGCGGTAAGTGCAGAATGTGCGAGGGCAATGGCGGAAGGTATAAGGGTGCTACTGGATGGCGACATTGGTATTGCTACCACGGGCATTGCAGGACCCACAGGGGGAACGCCGGACAAGCCTGTTGGATTAGTTTATATAGCATTGGCAACAAAGGATTACTTATATCATGAGAGGCATATCTTCCACGGAGATAGAGGAGGGAACAAGCGCAAGGCGGCTGAGGCTGCTTTTGTGATGTTAAAAAAGTTTCTCATACCTGGAGCAGAAGGGCTCGTAGCTCAGAAAGGTAGAGCAGCGGGCTTTTAACCCGTCGGTCACGGGTTCAAATCCCGTCGAGCTCGTTAGTAGAAATGAAGAAGGAGACGTTATCTATACTTGAACATGAGTTAGTGCCGGAACACGTAGTAATGGACGAGAGCGAAGTGAAAGAACTTTTAGATAAGTACAAAATACGGAGGGTACAATTGCCTAAGATAAAAGTATCAGATCCCGCTATAAATGGGATGGGTGCAGAGGTAGGAGATGTCGTGGAGATAACAAGACAAAGTAGAACAGCGGGAAAAGCTTTATCTTTTCGACTGGTTATAGGGTGAAAGGGGGAATGGAATGTTAGATCGGAATGTCTTTTCAAAAGCATATTTAAAAAGAGAAAAAATAGTACAGCATCAGCTCGATTCGTTCAATTACTTCCTCGATGAGGGTATACAAAAGATAATTGAGGAGCTACCGTATACTGAAACATCTATTAGCGGCGAAGATGAAGAAAAGGGGAAGTATAAACTGGGTGTAAAGTTTGGTAAGATAACGGTGGGCATACCTAAGGCGAGGGAGGCAGATGGTTCTTATGAGGCTCTTTTTCCTTCCCAAGCGAGATTAAGGAATCTGAACTATTCCGCGCCTATTATTTTGGATATGCAGCTCGTGAAGAAATATGAAAGTGGCGAGATAGAAATAGTGCGGGATGAGGAGGAGGTGGCTATCGGCGAGCTTCCAATCATGCTTAAATCAAATAGGTGCAACCTATCAAAAGATGTTATCCGGGAAAAACTAGGCAAGGATCTTTCTGAGCTGGAATATGAGGACTGGTTGAAAAACGAAGCAGGAGAAGATCCTCTTGATCCTGGTGGATATTTCATCATAAATGGTTCAGAGCATGTAATAATCACGCTGGAAGATCTCGCCCCAAACCGGATATTTGTGAATTTTGAGGAGAAATATGGGAGTAAAGGTGTTGTTTCTAAAGTTTTCTCGCTTAACCAGGGTTTTAGAGTCCCAATAAGGGTGGAAATAAGTAAAAAGGGAATCCTTGAGGTTTCTTTCCCTGCTGTGGGGCGTAAAATACAGTTTATGACGCTTATACGTGCGTTAGGGCTAGGAAGTGATGAGGAGATAATAAAAGCCGTCTCTGATGACCCACAAATAGTAAAATACGTCCTAGAGAACATAGAAGAGTGCGATGTGGATACGCAGGAAGAAGCAATAGAGAAATTGGGCCGTAAAATCGCACCAACGCAAGCAAGGGAGTATCGAGAAAGGAGAGTTAATTACATCCTGGATCGTTATTTCCTTCCACATCTTGATACCAAGATAGCAAAGGCCTATTTCATTGGGAGAATGGCAGAATCATGTTATGAGCTTTATCTTGGTACAAGAGGCGAGGGTGACAAAGACCATTACGCAAATAAAAGATTGAAACTCGCAGGTGACTTAGTGGAAGACCTTTTCCGTGTATCTTTTACAAAACTCACTCGTGATATGCGATATCAATTGGAGCGTGCAAATATGCGAAGTCGAGAACTAAAAATCGCTACTGCTATTCGTTCCGATGTGCTCACGGAACGGATAGTGCATGCACTAGCAACCGGGAACTGGGTAGGCGGCAGAGCGGGAGTTTCCCAGTTATTGGAACGGAGCAATTATATAGCCACCTTAAGCCATCTCAGAAGGATAATTTCGCCGTTATCGCGATCTCAACCTCATTTTGAAGCTCGGGACTTACATCCCACGCAATGGGGGAAAATTTGCCCTAGCGAGACACCGGAAGGTCCTAATTGCGGCTTGGTAAAGAATTTTTCGCAGATGGTTGAAATATCTGTGGGCGAAGACGAGAAGAGCTTTAAAGACATTTTTTATGAACTTGGTGTTATTCCACCTGCTCGCTCTTTGGAACTAAGTGCTGAAAGTAGGACTCGTGTGTTCGTGAATGGTGATTTCATTGGCTTCTCTACGGAGCCAGAGATATTTGTGGATGCGGTGAGGAAGAAGAGGAGAAGCGATGAAATATCAACGCAGGTAAACATTGCCTATTACAGCGATCAGAGTGACATAATAATAAATTCTGATAGGGGGAGAGCAAGAAGACCTGTTATGGTGGTCGAGAATAGAACACCTCTAGTTACGGAATCACACATCGAGAAACTGAGAAAAGGTGAGATGAACTTTGATGACTTAGTGAGAGTGGGTGTGATAGAATATTTAGATGCCGAGGAGGAAGAGAATGCGCTTATAGCATTAAATGAATCCGATTTGACAAAAGAAGGCGGAGATGAATATACGCATTTAGAACTGGATCCTTCATTAATCTTAGGCATTGTTGCAGGGTTGATTCCTTATCCCGACCACAATTCATCACCACGTAATACAATGGGTTGTGCCATGCTGAAGCAATCTTTGGGGCTTTCGACTGCGAATTATAAAACCCGTGCCGACACCAGAACACATCTTTTGCATTCCCCACAAAAACCGCTAGTAACAACAAGAACTGCAGACATTATTCAGAATGGCAGGAGGCCTGCAGGGCAGAACTTCGTCGTTGCTGTTTTAAGTTACGAAGGGTATAATATGGAAGATGCGTTGATTTTAAGTCAAGCTGCCATAGATCGTGGGTTGGGTAGGAGTCATTTCTTCAGAACGTATGAAGGTGAGGAACGGCGGTATCCAGGTGGTGAAGAAGACATATTTGAGATACCCGATGTAGAGATTGTAGGAGTTAGAAGTCATGAAGCGTATCAACAACTTGACGATGCAGGCATAATAAATTCAGAAGTGGAAGTGTTGCCAAATGATGTGTTAATCGGGAAGACAAGTCCACCAAGGTTCTTGGAAGAGACTACGGAGCTTTTAAGTCCTTTAGAAAGGAGAGACACTTCTATTTGCACTCGTGCCAACGAACGTGGCAGGGTGGATTCTGTGGTGCTCATGGAATCAAGTAGCAATAGACGTCTGGTTAAAGTTGCTGTTCGGGATCAGAAGATTCCAGAGGTTGGTGATAAGTTCGCATCTCGACATGGCCAGAAGGGCGTTATCGGGTTGATTGCACGTCCTGAAGACATGCCTTTTACTGAAGGGGGGATCATTCCGGATATGATTATAAATCCTCATGCCATACCCTCAAGGATGACCGTGGGACATGTGCTGGAGATGATAGGCGGAAAGGTGGGCGCTTTAGAGGGGCGATTTATAGATGGCTCTGCTTTTTCCGGCGAGAAGGAAGTGGACTTAAGGGATGCACTTGTACGTGCTGGGTTCTTAGATACTGGTAGAGAAACGATGTGGGATGGACTAAAAGGCACTAAAATAGATGCTGATGTCTTTGTAGGTGTGGTATATTATCAGAAGTTATATCATCTGGTATCGGCAAAGATGCATGCACGTGCGAGAGGTCCAGTGCAAATATTGACACGACAACCGACGGAAGGTAAAGCAAGAGAAGGGGGACTCCGTTTCGGTGAGATGGAAAGAGATGTTCTTATTGGGTATGGGGCAGCAATAACGCTGAAGGATCGGTTGTTGAACGAATCCGACCGAGTTGTTGAGCTGGTCTGTGGAAATTGTGGTATGATCGCCTGCCGAGATATGAAAACAGGATCGTCATATTGCCCGAATTGTGGTGCCGATACGGACATATATCCGGTGGAGATGAGTTATGCATTTAAGCTGCTTCTGGATGAGATGAAAGCACTGGGTATAGCACCAAGATTGGAATTAGAGGAGGCTGTCTGAAATGAGGCTAAAAAGGATAAAAGGGATAAAATTTGGGCTACTATCACCAAAAGAGATAAGGAAGATGAGTGCATCGAAGATTATAACTCCGGATACATACGGTGAAGATGGTTTCCCGATAGAGCTGGGCCTGGTTAACCAGCGGATAGGGGTCATTGATCCCGGGTTAAGATGTAAGACTTGTGGTGGTCGAATGGGTGAATGTCCAGGGCATTTTGGGCATATCGAGCTTGCAGCTCCTATTATTCACGTCGGATATGCTAAAATGATATACAGGATACTCGCGGCAACATGCAGGCGCTGTGGCAAGGTTCTGCTAGGAGAAGAAGCCAGGGCGAAGTTTTTAGACGGTATAGAGCAACAGAAAGAGAGGCAAGCTGATGTGGGAGTTGTAGTGAAGTTGGTATTTAAGGAAGCGGCGAAAAAAGATGTATGCCCCTTTTGTGATGAAATCCAGAAGCGCATAAAATATGACAAACCCACAGGCTATATAGAAATAGACAAAGAGGATAAAGAACGTAGATTGATGCCTACCGATGTGAGAGAGCGACTTGAAAAAATACCTGATGACGATATCCCTCTTTTTGGTATGGATCCCAAAAATGCACGTCCTGAATGGATGATCATCACTGTGTTGCCAGTCCCACCTGTAACTGCTAGACCTTCAATTACGTTAGAAAGCGGACAGCGCAGCGAAGATGACCTTACCCATAAATTGGTAGATATAATAAGGATAAATCAAAGATTCATGGAAAATAGGGATGCGGGCGCACCGCAGTTGATAATAGAGGACCTATGGGAACTTCTTCAGTATCACGTAAGTACCTATTTCAATAACGAAATCCCTAGTATCCCTCCAGCGAGGCACAGGAGTGGTAGGCCACTTAAGACGATGACACAGCGATTAAAAGGTAAGGAAGGTAGATTTAGGGGCTCTCTATCGGGGAAAAGGGTAAATTTCTCCGCTCGAACGGTTATATCTCCCGATCCCGAGATTGAAATAGACGAAGTTGGCGTGCCTAAAGACATAGCGAAGGAATTAACAATCAATGTTAACGTAACAGAAAGAAACCTTGAGGCGATACGGGAGACTTTGAAAAGGGGGAGTAAACATCCGGGTGCAAATTATGTGAGAAGATCGGATGATAAAAAGGTAAAAGTAACAGAAACAAATTACGAGCTTTTAGCAGAGGAGTTGGGTGTCGGATGGAAGGTAGAACGACATCTCCAAGATGGTGACATCGTGTTATTCAACAGACAGCCATCGCTGCACCGATTGAGCATAATGGCGCATTATGTGCGGGTAATGCCCGGTAGGACTTTCAGGTTGAATCCTACTGTTTGCCCACCCTACAATGCAGATTATGATGGTGACGAGATGAACATGCATGTGCTACAAACAGAGGAAGCGAGAGCTGAGGCAAAGATTCTTATGGCTGTGAAGCGAAATATAATGTCGCCCAGATTTGGCAGACCTATCATAGGCGGTATCCATGATTACATAACCGGTCTCTTTATACTCACGTGGGGTGAGAAGCGGTTTGAGAAGGAAAAAGCGCAGGATATGTTGCATAGAATAAATATTCATGACTTGGGTGAGCCTGCGGGATCTTTTGAATCATCTTCCGGCATTCAAGTCCCTTATTGGACGGGGAAACAATTATTTGGTAGGATACTACCAAAGCAAATGGAGCTACAATTCCGGGGCGTGGTATGCGGGAAGTGTATAGAGCGAGGCGAGAAATGCAAGAAAGAGAACTGCCCACGAGAGGCATATGTTGTGATAAAGGAAGGGAATTTAGTATGCGGTGTGATAGATGAAATGGCGATTGGATCGTTCAAAGGAAAAATAATTGAGCAGATTTTCAGGCTATACGGTGAAGACGAAGCGAAAAAATTTATAAATGACGCTGCCAGACTTGCTATTAATTGTATTAAACAATCAGGTTTCAGCTTTGGTATAAGTGATGAGGACATACCAAAGGAAGGGAAGGCGCAAATAAGAGAAGAGGCAGTGTATGCAGCTGAGCACAAAGTCGAGGAGTTGATAAGGGCGTATGATGCAGAAGAGCTGGAAGCTTTGCCCGGGCGGAGTTTGGAAGAGACTCTGGAACTATTGATCATGCAGGAACTTGGCCGTGCGAGAGATGATGCCGGTGATATAGCAGAGCGGTATCTAGGCATAGGAAACGCGGCGGTGCTCATGGCAAAATCGGGTGCAAGAGGCTCTATGCTCAATCTAACACAAATGGCGGCATGTGTGGGTCAACAATCTGTTAGGGGTGAACGGATAAATAGAGGCTATCAAGGTAGAACTCTACCACACTTTAAATCCGGTGACCGCAGTGCAGAGGCTCACGGCTTCGTTAG
The DNA here is from genome assembly GCA_965195275.1 of uncultured ANME-1 euryarchaeote. Classification (GTDB taxonomy): domain Archaea; phylum Halobacteriota; class Syntropharchaeia; order Alkanophagales; family Methanospirareceae; genus Methanophaga. The sequence continues at coordinate 14,979 of CBDAFQ010000002.1, forward strand.
GGCTTCTTTTAAAGATGGCTTGACAGCAACCGAATACTTCCTACATGCAGTTGGAGGTAGAGAAGCATTGGTTGATACCGCAGTCCGGACATCTCAGAGTGGATATTTCCAGAGACGACTTATCAATGCTTTACAAGACCTCGAAGTGAAGAATGACGGGACTGTTAGAGAAACAAGAGGGATTGTAGTGCAATTTAAATATGGTGATGACGGCGTAGACCCTTCAAAAAGTGAGTGTGGTAAAGTGGTAGACATTGATGAAATAATAAGCGATGTAGTAGAAGTGGATGTAGGGTCGTAGAGAGCAATGGAGATAAAGACGGTGGCGGAAGAACTGAAGAAATCCGGGGTGGAAGAAGAGATAGTCGAGCTAATAAAAGAAGAGTTTATCTCAGTAGACCTAGCTACGGAGATCGAAGAGCAGTTAGAGATGCAGATAGGACAACCTTATGCAGATGATATTATATTGATGTTTGGTCGAGAGGTAGAAAGTGAAGAATTGAACCTTGGTCGGATAGGGCGCGAAGTGAATAAAATCAAAGTACCTGTTAAGATAAAGAATGAATTGCGGCAGAAATTAAGAGTGGTAAAGACAAAGCTGAGTAAAGAGAAACTGGATGCAATTTTGGCTGCGGTTGAGCAGAAATATGAAGAAGCACAGGTGGAGCCTAGGGAAGCGGTAGGGATAGTGGCTGCACAGTCCATCGGTGAGCCCGGGACGCAGATGACGATGCGTACTTTCCACTATGCCGGTGTGGGTGCCATATACATTACTCTCGGTCTGCCACGGATAATAGAAATAGTAGATGCGAGGAAGAAACTTTCTACACCAACGATGAAGGTGAAGCTGGTGAGTGAATTTGCCTCAGAGCGAAATAAGGCAGAAAAGATAGCGATGGAAATAGAAGAGACACATATACGAGATATAGCAAAGGTAAAAGCTGCTATTGAGGATATGTCCGTGTGGATCGTGTTAAATGCGAAGGAATTGAAAAGAAGATATATAATGAGCGAGGAAGTAGAACAGACGATACAGGACATAGGTACGGCTCTGCTCGTGGAGGTGGTAGGAGACGGTAAGCTGAGAATACATGTGAAGGATAAGTCCTATCACGATCTGCTGAGGCTTGAGGCTAAGGTGTCTAATACACTGGTGAAGGGAATAGGTGGGATAAATCGGGCTTTGGTGAGGCGTGATCCTAGCGGTGAGTATGTACTTTATACGGAGGGTTCCGCCTTGAAAAAGGTGCTTAAGGTTGATGGTGTTGATTCCAGAAGAACTACAACAAATAACATAAATGAGATATCAGATGTATTAGGCATAGAAGCTGCTCGTAATGCAATAATAGAGGAGATGGCGGGCACATTAGATGAACAAGGATTGGATGTGGATCCTCGACACATAACTTTAATTGCAGATACAATGACGATGGATGGTGAAGTGAAGCAGATAGGACGGCATGGGATAGCTGGGGAGAAAGCATCGGTACTTTCAAGAGCTGCTTTCGAGGTCACCGTGGATAACCTATTGGCGGCGGCTATACATGGGGAAACGGACGCGTTGAAAGGTGTCACGGAGAATGTGATTGTGGGGCAACCGATAAAATTAGGAACGGGTGCAATAGAATTAAGGGCAAGGAAGTAAATAAAATGGCGAAAACAAAAAGAGGTTCGACTGAGCTCGCAGATGTGAATAGGGAATTACAAAAGGTTGTAAATGGTGGTGAACTGTTAATAGGGGCGAAGGAGACGGTAAAAGCACTCAAGAGGAAAGAAGCAAAACTTGTCATTTATGCTTCTAACTGTCCTGAAGAGCTGAGGGATAAATTTAAAGATGCTGATAGTGGAGAGGCAGAAGAAGTTATATATTATAAATATCCTGCTAATAGTCTCGAACTTGGACTTGCGTGTGGGAAACCGTATTCCATTGCTTCTTTGTGTATTACAGATGCAGGCGAGTCAGAACTTTTACGACTCAGGACCTATAACGTTTCTCATGAAGTGCAGATAGAAGGTATAAATGTGAACAGGTGATTTAACTGACCGTAAAATTGGACACTGAGGGGATAAGGTATATAGGAATATTCGAGAGTCTTACAGGCGCGGGAGTCAAAGATTGCGTGGTGAATAGCGAAGCGAATAAGGTAATACTAGTGGTGAAAAAAGGTGATATGGGTTTAGCTATTGGTAAAGGTGGCTCGAACATAACTAAGGTAAAGAACATGGTGAGGAAGGATATAGAGGTTGTGGAACATTCCACAGACGCAAAGGAATTCATAGAGAATCTGTTTCGCCCTGCGGAAATAAAGAGTGTTGAGCTGCTGACAAATGATGACGGCAAAAGCTGTGCATACGTGGCGGTTCTCACAAAACAGAAGGGAATTGCAATAGGGAAAAATGGCGAGCGAATAAAAAAGGTAAAATTACTGGTGAAAAGAAATCTGGGTATAGATGACGTGGTAATAAAATAAAATAATATAAATTGAAAGAATCAATAAGAATTAAATTCTTTGTGGAGTAAAAAGGTATGGGAAGAGGGATACATGCAGCGCGGAAGGTGAAACAGAGGCGAGAGAAGTTCAGGTCTGCGAGTCCAGACTATATACGAAGAGCGTTTAAATCTTCTAAAAAGAGAGACCCTTTAGAAGGATCGCACATGTCCCGGGCTATCGTCCTGGAAAAAGTGGGAATAGAAGCGAAACAGCCGAACTCGGCGATAAGAAAATGTGTTCGTGTACAGTTAATAAAAAATGGTAAGCAGGTGACTTCTTTTTGCCCCGGTGATGGTGCAATAAAGTTTATAGATGAGCATGATGAGGTATTGATAGAGGGGATAGGCGGTAGTAAAGGCAGATCATATGGCGACCTCTCAGGTGTAAGGTATAAAGTGATAGCGGTAAATGATATTTCATTACGCGAATTGGTAAAAGGCAGAAAGGAGAAGATTCTGAGGTGATTGTAATGCAAACAGAGCTGCATTTTGACAAGATATTTGACGAATGGCCTATCTCAGACGTGGCGGTAGTGGACATAGGCATAGAGAAGCATATCCATCTCCAGCCGGTGTCTGCATTGCATACTGGTGGTAGACATGCGAAACAGTCTTACGAGTCGAAGGTCTGTGTGGTGGAACTACTTATTAACAAATTAATGCGAAGGGAAAAGAACACGGGGCAGAAACAAAAAACGTACAAGATTGTTAAAAATGCCTTTGAGTTGGTATACCAGGATACGGAAAAGAATCCTTTTCAGGTGTTCGTGGATGCTATTCAGAATGCAGGCCCAATGGAGGAAACGATCAGGTTGAGATTTGGAGGGATATTAGTGCCCAAAGCGGTAGACGTGTCATCGCAAAGGCGAGTAGAGCATGCGCTGCGGTTCATCGTGCAAGGCGCGCAGAAATGTGCATTCAAGAGTAAGAGGAGTATGGCGCGGTGTCTTGCAGATGAGCTAATAGCTGCTTCGCGTAATGCTAAGTGCCACTCGATAGGTAAGAAGGAGGAGAAAGAGCGGGTAGCAAGAGCGGCGAGGTAAAAGACGTAGCTTTTTTAATCGCAAGATTACTATGAAGTAATTTTTGGTTGAATAGGTCATATCCTTTTTATATAAGAAAGGAATATAGATATTCAAGTGATGTGGCAATGAAGCGACTTTTCTATTATAGAAAGCGATTTTTTTGCGGCATCACGAAATAAGAAATAAAAAGAACGGAGGATTTGTAAGTTATGAGTGGAGAAAGAAGGGATATAAATGCCCCCTTAAACGTTGGAGATACCTACGACGTGACGGTAGAGGATGTAGGGAGAGAAGGGGATGGAATAGCGCGAGTAGAAGGTTTTGTGGTCTTTGTGCCAAACACGAAGAAAGGCGATAATGTAAAAATACGGATATCGAAAGTATCGAGGAGAGTTGGATTTGGAGAAGTAGTTACGGAGTGAAAGTTCCTTATGCTTCTAGGATATACTAGATCTCAAAGCTATGGATTTCCATAGTTTTCTCTCTTTTATTTTTTATTTATAATTATATAAACCGCATTTGCTTCTCATCAACAGCACCCAAATTTGAGATTCGAACGCCGATCAATCTAATTTTCTTCGATTTTGCATTGTTCAATTCAGCCATTAGATCATTTGCTGTTCTCTTGAGTGTGCTCAAATCACAATGGTATGTTTTAAGCGTCTTAGCACGCGTAGCTATAGCGAAATCTTCAAACTTAACCTTTATCGAGACAGTTTTGAAAACAAATCCGGCATCTGTCATCGCATTATAGACCTCTTCCGCCAACGCATCCACACACTTAGTTAATACCGATGCGTCTCTCGTGTCATCAGCGAACGTTCGCTCTCGACTCAACGACTTTCTCACCCATTTTTCTTCCACTTCGCTTTTGTCTATCCCGTTTGCAACCAGATGTAGTCTTTTGCCGGACTGACCAATAGCAGCCACGAGTTTTTGCACATCACAGCTTGCAAGCTGACCTATTTGCTCGATACCCATCATGCGTAAGATTTTATCGGTCTTTGGACCTACGCCCGGGATATTTTTCACATCTAATGGTGCTAAGAAAGCTTTTGCTTCTTCTACCACCGTTAGACCATTAGGCTTCACGAAATCCGATGCTATCTTCGCTATTGTTTTATTTGGGGCAATGCCAATAGAACACGTCAATCCTTCTTCCACCTGTATCGCTTTCTTTATCCGCTTCGCATATTCTCGCGTATCGTTCCAATCCTCTACTTTTGTACTGACATCAAGAAACGCCTCGTCAATGCTTACTTGTTCCATTTTATCGGCGTATTTCCTTAGAATATTCATTATTTCGCAGGACACATGTTTGTACAGCGGCATATTTACTGGTAGAAACTTAGCATCAGGGCAAAGCTTATATGCCTTTGAAAGTGCCATTGCAGAATGAACGCCATATTTCCTTGCCTCGTAAGAGCATGTGCTCACAACGCCTCTTATCTTACTGTCTTCTTTTTCCCATTCCGGCTTAATTTTCCCGCCTACTATCACGGGTAACCCTTTCAGTTCCGGCTTCTCTCGCTCTTCAACAGACGAAAAGAAACTGTCCATGTCTACATGGAGTATTACTCTCACTTTTGCTTCACTATATTAAGAGGCGGTAAAGAAATACTATTTAAGTACGGTGTTGTGCGGAATATTAAGGCCAATTTTTTTATTGCTATCTAAAACGCGTTACACCAATTTGTTCGCAGTACTCAGTAATAGGGCAGATGCTACACTTTGGACTTATCGGCGTGCATATCGTTTGACCATGCAAGACAAGAAGCTCATTAAGTACCTTCCAGTGCTGCTTTGCGAGTGCTTTTTGTAATGCCAATTCCGTCTGATATGGATCTCTAGTCGCTACGAGTCCCAGACGGTTGGATATACGGTGTACGTGAGTATCAACTGCGATTCCCGGCTTATTATACGCCATCGTGATAACGATATTCGCAGTTTTTCTGCCAACACCCTTAAGTTTCAAGAGCTCTTCCAGCTCAGCGGGAACCTTTGAATCATAGTTTGCCACAAGAGTATGACTAATAGCAAGGATTTGCTCGGACTTTCGTCTGTAAAACCCGACGGGGTAAATCGCTCGTTCTATATCACCTTTTTTGAGCTGTAACATCTCAGCAGGTGTTTTTGCCAGTGCGAACAGCCGCTTTGACGCCCTGGCAGTCACTTCATCTTTGGTTCTCAGACTCAGAAGACATGAAATAAGGGTCAAATACGGGTCTCTTGTATTTGAAATAGCACTCAACGCCGATATTTGGTCTTGATACCGTTCCTTGAGTATCTGCATGACCTTTTCAATATCCATCTGCAAGTTCTCTCACCTTCCGGATATTCCCTATATCATCTCTTCGGTCGTCAACAGGTGTTTCGAGGATCATCGGCAGATCCTTAATCCGCTCCTCGTTAATAATAACACGAAAACCATCTTCTCCAATATATCCAAGCCCAATATGCTCATGTCGGTCCAATCGCGAGTTCAGACCTGCCTTGGCATCATTTAAATGAATGAGTTTCAGATGTTCAAGGCCTATGACCTCATCAAAATGCAGCAATGTCGCGTTCACGCTTTTTTCAGTACGTAACTCGTAACCGGCAACGAAGGCGTGGCAGGTGTCAAAGCAGATTCCTAGCCGTTCCTTATGCTCTATATGTGCCATGATATGTTGTATATCCTCAAAGGTTCCGCCCATACTGTTCTTTGTCCCTGCGGTATTCTCCAGAAGTAGCATCACTGCATTATCTACTTCGCGGAATGCCTCGTTAACAGCATCTCCGATCCTCCGGAAACCCTCGGCTTTTCCATATCCGCGATGACTACCAAGGTGAGTAACGAGGTAAGGGATATGTAAAGCGTCACACCGTCTCAATTCCACGATGAGTGATGCAACTGATTTTTTATAAACTTCATCGACAGGCGCGGCGAGATTTGGTAGGTATGGCATATGGTCCACAGGCGGGTATATACCGGAATGAGCAACCTTCTCAATGAATCGCGTTATCTCTATCTCTGTAAGTTCCCGAACCTTCCAGGCTCGTGGGTTGCTCGAGAAGATCTGAAACGTATCACAATTCTTCTCTACTGCTCTGTCCACTGCCTTATCTATTGACCCTGCAATTGAGACATGAACGCCAACTTGAACCATTTTTCATTACTACCTTTGTATCTATTCATCTTTTAAAAAAACATTTACCAAAGAAATAGTATACTTTAGGTACAACAATGAAAAGTGATAAAGGGAATATTATTGCAGTAGCGGGCAAAGGAGGCACGGGTAAAACGGTAATCGCGTCGCTAATACTGAAATTCCTGGCTGAATCTGGGGCACAGAGAGCGCTTGCGATTGATGCCGACCCTGCAACTTGCCTCCCCAGCACGTTAGGCGTGAAAGTAAATAAGACGATAGGGGACGTAAGGGAAGAGATAGCTTCGCCATCACAGGTCTTTTTCTCCGAAGACATGCCCACCGATATGCTGATAGAATATAAGATAGACGAGATAATAGTGAACACATCTCGGTTCTCAGTATTAGCCATGGGACGTTCTGAAGGCATTGGCTGCTATTGCCTGATAAATGACATGCTAAGGCATTTTATTGATAAGCTGTCTGCTCGCTTCACTACGATAGTAATAGACTGCGAAGCCGGGTTGGAGCATCTAAGCCGTAGAACGACAAGAGATGTAGATACAATGCTTGTGGTTAGCGATCCCACAAAAAGGGGTATTGATACAGCATTAGCCATAAAGAATCTTGCCGAGAAGTTGCATATTCACTTCCGGCATATATATCTCGTGCTGAATAAGGTTACCGAGGACGAGGCGGTGAGGACAGCATTGCTCGATATGGTTAATGATAGTGGGCTTACGCTTATAGGTACAGTTCCAGAAGATGAGAACATAAGGGCCTATGATTTAATAGGAACGCCAATAACAGCGCTACCTGATGATTCAAAAGCGGTTGTTGCCGTGAAGGCGATATTTGAGAAGATAATAGGTTAAAACCACGAGATTTCTCAAGATATAAATTTAATTTAGGACGCAGATTTAGCAAACCACAAGATTACACAGATTTTCACGAGAATTTTTTTCTTTTAGCACAGGCTAAATTTTCTTTTTGTAAAAAAGAAAAAGTGTTGTGTTAATCTTGTGGAATCTCGTG
>CBDAFQ010000003.1:0-14249 GCA_965195275.1 uncultured ANME-1 euryarchaeote
TGCTGCTTGTACTTCTCGATGCCTCCTGTTTCAAGCGCTATCTGCTTCTCTAATTGACTTCTCAGGTCATCACCTCCAAAATCAAGTTCCTTATGCCCCATTGTTGGCTTTCCACCTCTTTTCACTATCAGATCAGCAAGCCAATTCATGTGTCTCATCTCGTCAATGGCAATGTCCTCTGTTACTCTGCTCGGGTCGCACTGCTCCATTATAAAGGCGTTTCTCACATATATCAGCGTAGCTTCTATTTCACCGACAAAATCTTCATTCAATAACCTGATTATTTCTGCCACTTCCTCAATTTTTTCCATTATGTATTAAAATTAATATACCGAAAGCATAAATAAATAAAAACCATGCGAGCTATGGAACAGAAGGTTGAAGAATACCCAAAGTTTGCTACGGACCTCAAAAATCCCGATTACACCGATTACGCAATTTCTTGCGGCGGTGTGGGATACAAAGTAAAAAAGCCGAACGAGCTAAAAGATGCTTTAGAAAAAGCGAAAAAAAAAAGACCCGCTATCGGGGATATTGAAACAGACCCTAAGAGATTTTAATTAAGTTGAACCAATGAAAGACAACGACAATCCTCTTTACGTGTTGGACGGTAAAAAACTTGGTGAGTTTCTTCTTCGTCATCCTTTCCATATCAATAGCTCTTCTTGTGGTGTCAATGCGTCTATACAATTTTATGCTCTTTCTCTTTGTTGCTTAGCCAAACTGATTGATTTAGTCGGTTGTTCTCTCCTCTATTTCGCTTTCCGATATTCCAAGACCTCCGTCTCGCTCGGCAACATATAGAGGACCTCGTCCCAGGGATGCCTGTATAATCCGGAATGCAGTCGTTTCTGGTCCAGGTAGTGCCCGATCATACCGATTGTCCGCCCTAATACGAATATGCCATTGAGTGTGCCGATGTCTATTATCTCGTCTATTTCATCCTCTGTATATATCCCCGTAGAGTGCATGATATCAACGAACACTATGCCTACGCACCCATCCACATTGAATATGAGATTGTTCTTCTTGGCTGTTGTTATCTTCTCCACCTCAAGTGCAAAGTCCAGCAGCTTATGCTTTGGTAGATTGGCGAAAGCCCATTCTTCAAGCAGATTTACTCGCATGTCCGGGTTATGCACACTTTTCACCCTGTGTCCGATCCCCGGTATATTTATGTTCTTGGCTTTCATCTCGTCCACAAACTGCCTCGGCGTGAGTCCTCTCTCCAGAGCATCTTTAAAGTACTTAGCAGCACCGTCTATTGCACCCCCAAATCTCGGTCCTATTGTCAATACACCAGATGCCACAGATGCCGTTAAGTCCTTGCCGGCCATGGCGGTCACAATGGTATTGTGCGCCCCGCTTACACATGGACCGTGATCTGCTGTTATCATGAGTGCGAGTTCCAAGAACTCTGTAACATACTTTGGCAATCGCTTCTTAAACCACAACAAGGATATAACATCTCCCACGCTGTACCCGTCTCTGATAACCTCACTTATAGGTATGCCCGCATAGAGAAGTTCATCACCCCTGTCATCTGAGATTGTGCTAATAATGTTGGTGGACCTTCTCATAGTCCTGGGGTCATAATCCACAGGTATTTGTCGCGGTGTCACCTCTTCCTTCTCTTCTATGATTCCTTTTGCCTTTAGATCTTCATATACCTTGCGTATATGTTTATCGAAGTCATTGTATGAGTTGGGTACGTATGCTCCAGCTTCTTTGAGTGCGGCGTTCTTTGCATCCGCCGTCTCCGCTTCACCCCGTGCCATTGCTCCTGCATGTCCGAACTGAACCTCGCTGGGAAACACTTTCGCGCACGTGCCGGTAACCCACGCTACTAGAGGCTTCTTGAGTTGGCCGTCCTTTATTGCATCTACTATCTCATACTCATCGTCGCCGCCAACCTCTCCAAGAACTACCATCATCTTTATCTCCGGATTCGCCTCGTATCGCTGCAAGTGCTCAACAAGAGTAGAACCCGGATATTTATCGCCGCCTATGGCTATGCCCTCATAGACACCGTCCGAATTCAGGGCGATCATATTTGCCATCTCGTTCAGCATACCGCCCGATTTCGACACGAACCCTACGCTTCCTGGCCGGTAAAGTTTTGACATTAAAAGGTTGGACAAAGCACCGCCGGCATTGCCTATTTTGAAGCCGCCCGCCACAAAGCCACCTACCGTTGCAGGACCGATGATCCACTTACCCAGTTTCTTCCTTAAAGCAATGAGTTGCCTTGTCTGCCGTTCGGGTATGCCCTCAGCAATGATTGCCACGGTCTTAATAGTCGGGTAGTTTAAAGCCTCAACAGAAACGTCGTACGCCGAACGAAAGGACGCAAAATTGATGACTACGTCTGCATCCGGATGCTTCTTCACTGCGGTTTCAAGCTTGTTGTACATAGGCAGCAATATCTCGTCCTTGCCATAGAACACTTTCATAAGCCCTTTGCGTCCACCACTGGGATTCACAATCGCAGCCACAGATGGCTTCTCTCTTCCGGCCAGATAGCCAAAGTGAAGCATCCTCTGAACCGCTGCTTGCTGGTTACCGAATATAATTGCTGTCGTATCCTTATCAAACAATACATAATCAGGTTTTATCATTTCACTTACCGCCCTCCCTCAAGATTCTTCAGTGCAATACTAACCACTTTTGTCATGTGCATGTCAGGTCCATGAACCTCCATATCCAGGTCTAACCTTTTCCCCGCCTCGCGAATCTTCGCCAAGCCTGCCTTGTAGTTTGGCCCTCCACGGCGTATAAAAATCTTTATGTCGTGTTCTTTTATCTGTTCTGCGTAGTCGTCAAGCGCCTGTATTATACCATCGAAGGTCATTGCCACATCCGTGAAGTTCGCTATTCCACCGCCTATGATGAGGACTTTGCCGCCCTCTACCTCCTCTCGGGTCATCAAATCGAGCAGTGTCTTTGCATAGTCGTAGGTTTCTTCTGTAGTGGGATTACCACTATATTCACCGTAGGTTGCTAATTCATCACCAAACCCGAGGTCTACCACAGTGTCTGCGTATATCACGCTTGCTCCACCTCCAGCCACCATTGTCCACACTCTACCTTTGGGATTCAGTACGGTAAGTTTCAGTGATGACCCACTCTTCTCGTCCAGATCCTCTATGTACTGTTCCTCAGGCCTTAATTCGCGACCAAAAGGTGCGGGAAACACTACGTCTTTCCAGTCCTCGTGGCAGAGGAAATGAGCTGTATCGTCCAGTCGAGCCACTGTATCTACCGGAAAGAATTCGCCATTCTTATGCGTGAATGGATTGAACTCCAAAAACCCGAATTGCAATCTGCGATAAAACCGGAATAAAGCGGTTATGAGATCTCTGAATGCGTCCATCTCATCATTGCTAACACTATCCAAAATGGGTGTGAGGTCAACATCTTCGATCTTTGCATCTATGGGCACGTTGACGGTTGTGACCATGTCCCAATTTGCCTCTATGTCCACGCCGCCCTCTGCAGAGAAATGGATATAATCACCATCCTGATGTCCGGCGAATGCCAGGTAATACTCTTTATCGAGCTCTACGTAGGGCTGAACGAGGAAGTGCGTTAGTTTACCCCTGACTTTGCCCACCTCCACGATGCTATTCATCTTCTCTTCTAGCCAGCTCTTTGCCTCATCATAGGTAGCATTCACCAGTAAGAGCCCGTGCTTGCCCCTCTTTCCGAATAGTTGATCGGGCTTTACCGTCAGTTTTTCTGTCTTCACCCAATGCTTCCTCTTAGCTGCGGCTTCTATGCTCGTTTCTGGTGTGACCAGAACGACTCTGCCACGGTATTTAAACGTTCCCTTGGATAACTTTCTCATATGTTTAGCCAAAATCCTCTTGGCATCATATTCTCTTATACCACGTTGTGCCATATTTATATCACCTATCTTTCCTGTTATTTTCCAACCTTTACCTTTACCCAGGGCAATTTACCCCCGATCTTCAATATCTCTGCATCAAGTTGTGAAAGTGAGTGTGTAAGTTCTATCACAGTATCTTTTGTCTGATTTCTGAGTCTAACATCGTCGCGCAAATCACCTATAACAACCTCTAACTTATCCCCTATATCTATCGAATCGTAGTCTGCGGGATCTTTAAATGTCAGAGGCACTATTCCGAAGTTTATCAAGTTTGCTAAATGGATGCGAGCGAAGGACTTGACAATGACCGCCTTAACGCCCAAATACTTGGGTGCAAGTGCAGCATGCTCTCTGCTCGACCCCTGCCCGTAGTTCTCACCACCTATTATGAATCCACCACCATTCTCCAAAGCCCGTGTGGGGAACTCAGGGTCAATCGCCTCAAAAACATACTTTGAGATCTCAGGTATGTTGCTCCTCAAGGGAAGAATCTTCGCTCCAGCGGGCATTATGTGGTCTGTGGTGATATTATCCTCAACCTTGATGAGCACTTCGCCCTCCAAAGTATCGGATAGTGGCGTGAAATCAGGCAGTGGCTTGATGTTTGGGCCCTTTATAATCGCCACTCTTGCCGACTCCTCTGGGGGAAGTGGACGTATGAACATGTTGTCATTGATGATAAACCGCAGAGGCATCTCTATCTTTGGATAAACACCTAAATCCCTTGGATCTGTGAGAACACCTTTGATTGCAGTGGCTGCTGCTACTTCTGGGCTCACGAGGAATATCTGTGCATCCTTTGTTCCACTCCTGCCCTCGAAGTTTCTGTTGAAGGTTCGTATGGATATGGCCTGAGACGACGGTGCGGCACCCATACCTATGCACGGACCGCAAGTATTCTCAAGGATTCTTGCACCTGCAGCTATGAGATAACGCATCTCGCCACTCTCAATGAGGTGCTCCACCACTTGCCGTGAACCAGGATTTATAGTGAGATGCAGGCTATCTGCGATGGTATGCCCATTCAGAATATTTGCCGCGATTTTAAGGTCGCGTAGAGATGAGTTAGTACAGGAACCAATCGCTACTTGCTGTACCTCCACCCCGGCAATCTCACTCACCGGCTTGACCTTTCCAGGACTATGAGGAAGAGCTGCCAGTGGCTCTACTTCGCTTAGGTTGAGTTCTATGATTTCATCGTATTCAGCATCCGCATCCGCTTCAAGTGGAATCCATTGCTCGCCGCGTTCCTGTGCCTCCATGAACGCTTTTGTCTCTTGGTCACTAGGAAATACGCTTGTCGTTGCTCCTGTTTCTGTGCCCATATTAGTTATTGTTGCCCTTTCGGGCACGCTAAGGGTCTTAACTCCGGGACCAAAGTACTCAAGTACCTTGCCCACACCGCCTTTTACATCTATCCTGCGAAGAACCTCCAGTATGACGTCTTTTGCTGAGACCCAGTCCGGAAGTTTTCCCGTGAGTTTTATACCAACAATCTTTGGATATTTTATTCTGTACGGCATACCGGCCATGGCAACCGCTACATCCAGACCTCCTGCCCCTATTGCAAATGCACCTATACCACCCGCAGTAGGTGTATGGCTGTCTGAGCCAATCAGTGTCTTACCTGGACAAGCAAACCGTTCCAGATGAAGTTGATGACATATTCCATTACCCGGGCGGGAGAAATCCAAACCATATCTCTCGGCTATGGATTGCAGGTATCTATGGTCATCGGGATTTTTAAAATCTGTTTGCAGTGTATTATGGTCAACATAACTAACGCTCAGCTCGGTTCTTACCCTTGGTATGCCTATGGCTTCGAACTGTAGGTAAGCCATAGTACCTGTTGCATCCTGGGTAAGTGTCTGATCAATCTTCAAAGCAACCTCTTCCCCACGAGCCTTTTTACCATCCACAATATGCCCGTTGATTATCTTTTCTGCTACTGTTCCTGACATGCTAATCACCATAATAAGTTAAAATCTGATATATATATTTTAAATTTTTTATTTTGAGATAAAAAGGGGAGAATGACATGAAGAGTTATGAGCGTTTGGATGCCACGGGGAAATTGCTTTACAAGTCTGTCGAACTCGGTGAAGAATCGGTCTCGATAGGGAAGAAGATGCTGGAAAGAATCCATATCACTTCCCGACTCCATTGAATTGAACTCACGGCTCGGCATGTATCAAACTATGCAAAGCCATTATTTCGATTGTTGAATGGTAGGTGTTAGCTCATGTGCCAGAAGCTTTCGACCATCAGCAGAGCTTGGCGAATATTGCCCCGAGCTGAATACAATGTCCTGCCCCACCGAGAAAGCACGCACTTTTAGCGCATGCGCTGTCTCTGTCATGTTATGGTGGATACAGACCTGCCCGAAGTCATAGCCAAAGCCCTCAATCTTCTGGCGCTGTACTTTTAGGGTCTGGATAGGTGTAATATTCTTGGCTTGGATCGATAGGAACGAGGGGTAAATAAAAATTCTCTCTTGTGTAATCTCGTGTTTTTTCACAATTCTATTTGCTGAGTTACTGTGAAGTCCCCTATTCTTGTTTCTCACAAATTTTTCTAAATGCCTCCACTGCTTCCTCTGAGCTTTCACATCCGGCACCCAACAAAGCATAGTCGACAATAGCTTCAAACGGAACGTTCGCAGGAGCTAAAAGTTTCATCCAATGCTGCAACAAGCCGCAAGAGATAACATACTTAGTGCATGGAGCATCTGGATCTTTTGGCTCTCTGAATCGTTCAGGACATTCCACACTCAAGTCACTTACATTGCAGAGGTCTATGCAATATCCCTCTCTTGTTCTGGAATACTCGCATACCTTTTCCTCGCATCCGCCACTAGGCGCATATACCGGAACCGGATCAGCAGGATCTTCATCTATCTCAACACAGTCTTCTGGTGTTGTATGATTATTTTTCAGAGTCACACATGATTTAATTATCCCAATAACATCCAGTTCGTACGGTTCACAAACAAATATTTTATTGCCTGCACAATCGAGAGCCAAACTAGGCTTGACAACTATTTTAGAGCTTGGATCTGATGTTGGCTCAATCTTTAATCCGCATACCACACCCCATCCCTGCAGCATTCTGTTCAGCAACTTACGCTTTTCATTGTGACATCTCTGCTCCTCTCTGAAGTCCCGATCGGTCATTAACATCCCATGAAAATATCGAGCCTTTTTGAGATTGTTGTAGTCGCAGTACTTATCCCCTGAACTCCCTTCTTTTGCTTTTGGGCAAAAAGGTGTTTTCATGCTTTAATGAAACCGTTTGCTCCTCACAAACCAGTATCCCCCTGCCACAGCAATTTGATTAATGTTTTTCCGACATCGGATATAGCAGTAGCTTTTTGTTGTTGCGTTGACTAAAAGAAATCAGCCAGCGTCTTTTGATTCTTCGCCTCTTCCTCTCCCTCTTCTCCCGCCACTTCGACCGTCTCAACTACCTTCGTTTTTATTGGCGCTTCTTCAACTTCTGCTTCAACTTTAGCCACACTTCTCTTTTTCACCGGTATCGCAAACGCACCCTGATATATCCTCTTCGCTTTTTCCTCTTTATCCGCACCACTCATTAAAGATGCTATTTGTGGTTCTTCCAGCCGCAACGATGCCGTAATATCCGTCGCCTTCTGCGTATCGCGGAAAAAAATGGTCAAAAACGGGACGACAAAGAATCGTGCATAGCTCACAGGCACTTTGCAATATTCGGCTATTTTCTTTGCTACATCATCGCTTACCGGCATGGATTTGATACTTTCTCTAGTCCGTTGCTCTCGCTGCCATGGCGAGCGGAAATATCGTGGCACTCTTTTATCAGCCTGCATCTCTTTTGCAGAAAGCACGCTGCAAACCATTAAACTGGAACTATATCGCCAGAACTTGAAATTCTCGCGGCGTCTCGCGCGCCCTAAAAACATGTCCGCCCTGCTCAGGTACTGCAAACCATGTAAAAAGCTTTTGTCATTATATTGAAACGAAAAATTTTTGTGTATCCATTGTATGCTTTCCTCTGGCGTCTTGTCAAGACCGTAAAGCGAAGTTAAGGCTTCTTGCAGGTCGTATCCACCGAAAATCTTCTTCAATACGGCAAAGATGTCCTCTTCTACATCTCTTCCCCCTGTCGCTATGCTACCTGCGTCTATCTTTAATTCAGACATTGAAATAGCCAGCAAGTCGTTTATTGCCGATCTCAAATCGCCATTAGCGTTTTTGGCCATAATAAGTAGTACTTCATCATCTATATCCAGCCCTTCTGCATTGCTTATCACCTTTAGCACACGGAAAACAGTACCCGACTTTATCCTCTGAAAAGTTATTAGCTTGCAGTTACGTAACAGCGTTCTTCCCATCCCGAGTTTATCATTAGCAATGAGAATTATTGGCTGTGTGCTTCGTTTCACTATCTCTGTTATCGCTTTCGTTCCACCTCTATCTTCGTTGCCATGAATGTTGTCCGCCTCGTCCAAAATGATTAGCCTCGTCGCCTTGCTAAACGTATTGCTTGCACTGGCGGGTCCAACTATACTTCTTATCACTCCTGCGTTTCTCTGGTCAGATGCGTTAAGCTCTATAACCTCCCAGTCGCGCTCAGAAGCGAGTGCATACGCAGCAGAGGTCTTGCCACAGCCCGGCGGTCCGTGAAGTATAACCGCTTTCTTTGACTTAGCGACCCCATCAGCCCACGTTTTTAGCTCTTCTATTGCTTTCTCGTTGCCCACAACTTCGATTAACTTCTTTGGTCGGTATTTCTCGGTCCATTCCTCACTGCTTTCTTGCATTAATTACGTTACTTGTGTAATAGACAACAGCTCATGTAATATTTATGTTTCCGATTAGCTAGTACGGGAAAGGAAAAAATAGAAAAGTTCTTATTTAATAAGGACGTACTCCAGATTGTAAACTATCATGAAAGGCGATAATAAGAGAAGGGAAAAGGAGAAAGCAGCGGAATCGGCATCTTCTTTGATTTCTGATGGTATGGTGGTGGGTCTTGGCACAGGCTCTACGGCAGAAATTGTGATAAGGGAGATAGGCAATCGAATAAAGACAGAGGAGTTCGAGATTCTTGGTGTACCCACATCTCTTAGAACAGAAATGGTGGCAATAGAATGCGGGATTCCCATTACTACTCTTTCGGAACATCCCTCTTTGGACATCTGCATTGATGGCGCAGACCAAGTGGATTCAGAACTCAATTTGATTAAAGGCGGATGGGGCTCGCATACGCGGGAGAAGATAGTATCTTACGCCGCAAAGAAGCTTGTTATCTGTGTTGAAGAAGAGAAAATAATGGAGCAGCTAACTAAACCTGTTCCTTTAGAAGTTTTACCATACGCTGTGAAAATAGTGGAGAAACAAGTGAAAAAGCTTGGTGGCGAACCTGCTTTACGGAGTGAAGGAACCAGGGGTGGGTATTCCGTGACGGAGCACGGTAATCTGGTAATAGATGCTGATTTTGGCGTTATACATAATCCCGAAGAAATGAGCACTGCTCTCTCTTCTGTTGTCGGCTCACTCGAGCATGGGCTATTTACAAATGCTGCTGAAGTACATGTAGGAGACGGAAAAAGAGTAAGGGTATTAAAGCGATAAAAGATAGATAATTAAAGAAGTTTTTAGGAGAAAAAAGAGGGAGCAGTAAGATGAAATTATTGGTAAGTCCGAAAGATGTGGAAGAAGCGAAGGCAGTGATTCGTGGAAGTGCAGATATAGTAGATGTGAAGAATCCCAAAGAGGGTTCTTTAGGCGCTAATTTCCCCTGGGTTATATCAGCTATAAGGCGATTGGTAGAAGAAGAGAAAGGAAATGGGGTGGAACTGAGTGCGGCAATAGGCGATTTTGATTATAAGCCTGGGACAGCCTCTTTGGCTGCTTTAGGTGCCGCCTCTGTCGGTGCAGATTACATAAAGGTGGGCCTATACAGAGTAAAAACGAAGCATGAGGCGATAGATTTGCTTAGTGGTGTTGTTAAAGCGGTAAAGGGTTATGACGCGGACAAGAAAATTGTCGCGGCTTTCTATTCTGACTACACACGCATAGATTCCGTTTCGCCTTTTGAGATTGCGGAGATAGGAAAAGAAGTGGATATAGATGTGGCAATGGTGGACACGGGCGTAAAGGATGGCCGGTCAACATTGGAGTTCCTAAGCGAAGAAGAGCTTAAGACGTTCTTTTCTGATTCAAAGGCGCTTGGACTGGAGACTGCTATTGCGGGCTCGCTCACATTTGATGATATCCCAACGATAAAGAGGATAAATGCCGATATACTTGGTGTTCGGGGCATGGTTTGCGGTGGCAACAGAAATGATAGTGTGAGGGCAGAGTTGGTGAGCAAGCTGAGGCAGGCGGTTGCTGAGTAAGGCTATGACTCAACTAAAAACACGAATCTGTATGGAATAGCTGTAAATGCGGTGAAAATGAGGACAAAAAAAAGAAGGAAGCCGAAACTCACTAAAGCCGAGTTATATGAGACATCGTCCGGCTTAGAGGGTATTGGTGACATACTCGTGATGATGGGGGAGCTAGAGAAGAGAGAGAAAGAGATGAAGAATATAGATAAACTTATGAGAAAGCTTTTTCGCGCTGACGACCGTGGGCTGATTTCCGTAATAGAGAATAATCCGGAATTGATAGATAAAGCGGCTGCACTTGCACAGAAATGGGAGATGCTCTCGCCGGCAATGGAAAAAGACCCTTATGATATGGAACCAGATGAACAGATAGAAGCAGGAGAAAGTCTTAAAGCCTTTTCGAATCTGCTTAAAGAGATCGCAGAAGGTATGAGTGACGATTAAAAATCGAAACTACCTTGTAGAATGAGAATAAACATTACTGGTAAGGTGAGATTGAATATATGGAGCAGAAAAGGGAAGAAGAGATACTGAGTGCAATTCACCATTGTGTAAAATGCAAGCTGTGCAGCATTGCGAGCTTCCATCCGAACGCGGAATGGTTACCCTTATGCCCCAGCGGGCAATATTATGGCTATCAAGCGTTTTACGCACCAGGTAAGATGGAGATTTTCCGAGCGATATTAGAAGGCGAGATAACAGAACCTTCAGAGGGGCTATTGAATGCGGTCTATGCCTGTACAGTATGCGGCGCATGTTATGAGAAGTGCAAGCAGATAACAAGTGTGGAGCTGGGAGCACCAGAACTGTTTGAAGAGATGCGGCGCGAGCTGGCAAGTAAAGGCTGGATTCTCGATGTGCATAAATCTATTGCGGAAAATATAAAAGAGACCAAGAATGCATATGGCGAGAAGTATGAATACAAAGTTAAGACAACCGACCAAAATGCAGATGTCATCTATTACATCGGCTGTACTGCCAGGTATAGAGTGCCGGAGATTGCAGATGCCATGCTTGAAATCTTCGATAAATTAGGGCTGAAATATCAGGTGATGGACGAGGAATGGTGCTGTGGCTCGGTATTATTCAGAACAGGGCAGGTAGAGGCGACAAAGGAACTTGTGGCACACAACGTCGAGGAGATAAGAAATAGCGGCGCAAAGACCGTTGTTTTTACATGTCCCGGCTGTCTGAAGACGTTCGAGAAGGATTATCCTGATATGGGTGTCGAACTGGTGCATTCCACGCAGTTTTTAACACGATTTGAGAATATAAACTTGAAGAAGGAGGATCTGAAAGCGGCTTATCATGACCCATGCCATTTAGGCCGTGATTTAGGCATATATGAAGAGCCAAGAGCGGTGTTAAGCGAAGTAGCCGATATAAAAACGATGAAACGAGAAAAGGAGCAAGCATGGTGCTGCGGCTCCGGTGGCGGCGTGAAGTCGGCATTCGATGACTTCGCACTGTGGAGTGCTACCGAACGGCTAAAAGAGGCGAAAGAAGCGGGTGCTGAAGCACTTGTGAGCGCATGCCCGTTCTGTAAACGCAATTTAAAGGAAGCTGCGGAGAATGAAGAAATAGAAGTGTATGATGTTGTGGAGCTTGTAAATATGTGTTTAGAGGGGAGATTAAGATGAATGAAACGTTTTCAAAATCAGTAAAGGCACTGCAAGCGATAGTAGGGGAAAGGAATGCAACTGACGACCGTGCGATATGCACATCATATTCGAGAGATCAGCATTGGCACTTTGTACCCGCGAAAAATCCGGCTTGTGTCGTGCGACCAGGGACTAAAGCAGAAGTGCGATCGGTTTTAATGCTTGCAAATAAACATAAAATACCCGTGATTCCGTATAGTACGGGAATAAACGTGCGTGGCTTGACTATCCCAGTTCATGACGGCAGCATATTATTAGACCTGTCCCGGATGAACCGGATCTTAGAGATAAACCCCGAGATGAAGACTGCAACCGTAGAACCGGGAGTAACATTTGGGATGCTATTCGAGCAGACGCGAAAGCACAAATTGCGACCGGCATTTCCCGATGCGCCCCTTACCGTGAGCGTACTGGTAAATTATTACTTGCGTGGAATATACCAAACTTCGGCTACGGATGGCCATGACCACACGATCTCGTATGAGATGATACTACCGAACGGCGAGACATTAAAAACCGGCTCACGTGCGCTTTCTGAGATGCCCTATTTCCGATACGGCGTGGGCCCGGACTTTGCAGGTATGTTCTGCGCACATCCCGGTACGTGCGGTGTGGTGACCGAATTAACAGCGAAACTTTACCGGTTGTATGACAATAGGAAAGAGTACTTCATTGGTTTTGACGATGTGGGCACGCCGACTGAGTTCATTTACAATTTGATGAACGATGAATTAGCGGCAAGTATCCGGTTAGTGGACAATCAGAGCTGGTTGGAAGGCATATTTGGCACTTTTGATTACGCCTACGAGAAACTGCCGAAGTTCGTAGTTTGCGTGCTGGTAGAAGGTGTGGACGGCATATTCGATGCGAAGGATACGCTGGTACGTAAGTATATGAACGAATCCGGCGGGCAGGTACTGGAATTACCGGCTGAGTTCGCGCGAACATTCGAGGATGAGTGTCTGGGCGGTGCGGAGAAGAGCTGTATGGTGTTCGGCTTGCAGGGTAAGGGTAACTATCACTGCATCGGGCTGTATGGGCCTTTGACGCAGGCTGCGAAGTATTATGAAGTGCATGAGAAGACTGCTTTGGAGGTGGGGATACCCAAGGACCACATTCATTTCTATATTGACCCGATATACAGTTTCCACGGGCAGCTCTGCTATTTCGAGCTTGATGTGTTTTACGACGGAAGTGACCCGGGATTCGGCGATAAGTTGAGGAATTATAACGATAAGCAATTTCACCGGCTACTTGACCTGGGTATCTATGGCTGGTTCAGACCATATGCAGGTATAATAGAGCCGACAGCGGAAAGAATAGGGTATCTTGCCGAAGTCTGGAAGAAGTTCCTCCGTGTTCTGGATCCGAACGAGATAATGAATAGGGGGAAGCTGTTCTGATATTCATATCAGCTTAGAAAGCAATGGAATTTTGAATAAATATCACCTCGTTAAACGTCGAGTAGAGCATAGCACACCGCCTATAGGAGTAATAGCTCCAGGGTTACTATGAGCCCTCTCACAGAACCAGACTGGAGCTTTTTCCTTATCCAGCTCTTCAGAAGCATATCCTCTACGTTTGAATATGGTATAAGTCAGATGATTAATCTTCGGCTTTGGCAATGGATTAAATGAGAAAAAACGATTGAACCGCTGCCAGTTAGAACTCTGCTTCTGACGTGAAGAGAAGCGGAACATAAAGTATTTTAGCACCTTTAAGTCTATCGAGAAGAGTGATAGTGTGAATGAAATTGTGATTGAAGGGAATAAGGGCAAAAAGTTCGTTATCGATTTGAGTGATTCCCTCCAGAGGCGGTACGAACTCGTCCGTGAATTGAAGTTGAGTGTGAGCCCCAAAGAAGATATTTGTGCTAAATATAAGTATAGCCGAGTTATGGGTCATTTATACGAGACTGCATGGGACAAAAACAGGTGGGATGAGTTGAAAGAGAAAAAAAATGGTCCAAAGAGCAAATCTAAGAGAACCGAAAAGTTAGAGAACTTCTGGAGAAAAGCGATTCGAATAGCCCGGGAACTAAAAGGTCGAAAAGCAACAAGACTCCCGATGATATAAAAAGAAAGCGGTTTTAGCATTGCTCAATATGGGCATTGTAGGCAAGAAGCGGATAAGTCGGGTTGCGAATGTGACGGATCAAGGTCTCGCCGTTTTCGCGGGATTGGGTAAAATGCCGGATCCCAGCTTTTTACACGATTTCTTAGTTTGAACAATAATAATCTAGAATTTCATTTCAAATGATGATGAAAAATGTTAAATAAATAGGGGTAACAATATCCATGGTTAATACATTAGGCTAATTAGATAAATA
>CBDAFQ010000004.1:0-3545 GCA_965195275.1 uncultured ANME-1 euryarchaeote
TTCAAATGGTTCGTTGTCAGGTGAAAATGCGTCCAAACCAACTATTTTTATCCCTTTGGCAATCAATTCTTGTGCAGTTTCTATGCTTAATATAGGATTCTGTCGAAAATAATTGTTGGAATACACTTCTTTTGCGTGACCTGTATGAAAGAAAACAATATCATCTTTCTTAATTGCATCTAAATTCGTAGCAATATTTTGGTTTTTTACATCTATCACAATTGCTTCACCAATGAACTTATCGATTGGATATTCGTCTAATTTCTTGCCTTCTTCTAGCATATGAAATGGAGCATCTATATGTGTTGAAAAATGAGAGCCAATAGATATTCTTTTTTCGTTCCACCCATCTACCCTTATAGTTGCTACTTGTTTGATTTCTGGTTTGGGACCACCCGGAAAGGTTGGGGTCTTAATATCTATCGGTAACGTTAAATCAACTATGTTCATGATATCAAAGAATGATTGTATTAAAAACGTTTTATCAAAAATGCTTCGCAGAAAAACATAAAAGCTTCTTTGGTAAATAAAGCTTTTAAAACTTTTTGATTCTATATAAAGTATAACTTCTACCTATTTAGGACGCAGATTTACACGGATTTACACGGATTTATTTTTTTTCTGTGTTAATCAGTGTTAATCTGTGTCAACAATTAATTTTATTTAGTGGGATATTATGCTTTCTTGAAGAAATGTTTGTGTTAATCTGTGTAATCTTGTGGTTACAATTCCCGGTATATTCATTTTAGCATCCGTTTAAGGAATTTTCCCGTGTAACTCGCCTCGTTTGCCGCAACCTGTTCGGGAGTACCATAAGCAACAACCATACCGCCTTCGTCACCTCCTTCCGGACCAAGGTCAATAATATGGTCGGCCGATTTGACTACGTCCAGATTATGCTCTATAACCACCACTGTGTTTCCCTTATCTACAAGATCATCAAGCACCTTTATCAATTTCTTCACGTCATGGAAATGAAGTCCCGTTGTCGGTTCGTCAAGTAGATATAACGTCTTACCGGTAGCCTTCTTTGATAGTTCCTTTGTTAACTTAATCCGCTGTGCTTCACCACCCGAAAGAGTGGTAGAACTTTGCCCGAGTTTGATATAGCCCAATCCCACTCGTATCAGCGTTTCAAGTTTATTTCTGATAGCGGGGATATTCTCAAAGAGCGCCAGTGCTTCTTCAACGCTCATATTAAGTACTTCTGCAATCGATTTACCTTTATATTTGATCGCCAAAGTTTCATTGTTATACCGTTTTCCACGGCATTCCTCGCATTCTACATATACATCAGGCAGGAAATTCATCTCGATTTTGATAACGCCATCGCCGTTACAGGATTCGCATCGTCCGCCTTTGACATTAAATGAGAACCGTCCGGGCTTAAACCCGTGCTGTTTCGCCTCTTTAGTCGCAGAAAATATCTTCCGGATCTCGTCAAAGACTTTGGTGTAGGTTGCGGGATTGCTGCGTGGTGTTTTCCCTATCGGGTTCTGGTTGATGACAATCACCCGATCAATTTCTCGCCCGAATATGAGCTGGTCATGCGATCCTGCTCGTTGTTTGGAATTATACAGTTTCTGCATCATCTCCTTATATAATATTTCGTATATCAGCGTGGATTTTCCGCTGCCTGATACGCCTGTAACCAATGTTAAAACCCCAATAGGTATATCGACATCAATATTCTTAAGATTATTCTCCTTACAGCCTTTGAGCTGAATGCACTTACTGGATTCTCTTCGTTGCGTGGGCATTGCTATGCTCAATTCACCGGACAGATATTTCCCGGTTAATGATGCCGGGTTACTTTCTATCTGTTCCGGCGTACCCTTTGCAACTACCCTACCGCCCTGTAATCCTGCTCCCGGACCCATATCAACAACATAATCCGCTCTTCTTATTGTCTCTTCATCATGCTCTACAACAATTAGCGTATTTCCGATGTCACGTAATCTATGTAACGTATCGATTAATTTCTGGTTATCGCGTTGATGCAAGCCGATCGAAGGTTCATCCAGGATATACAACACACCCATTAGATTGGACCCTATTTGAGTTGCGAGCTTTATCCGTTGCGCTTCACCGCCGGAAAGGGTACTGGAAGCACGAGAAAGCGTAAGATAACCAAGACCCACCTTAGCGAGAAAATCAAGCCGCGCACTTATCTCCTTTAATATCAGTCCTGCAATCGCGACCTGTTTTTTAGTAAGGTCTATGTCGTTAAAGAATTTTATGCAGTTCACTATCGACATGTCAGTAATATCAATTATTGATCTTTTACCAAGAGTAACCGCCAGGACTTTTTCTTTCAGTCTTTTACCGTTACAACTATGGCATAGCGAAATCCGCATGAATCGCTCCAGTTCGTGCCGTCTGTACTCCGATTCGGTCTGTTGATACAATCGTTCAGACTGCGGAACCAGTCCTTCCCAGACACCACGATGAGACCAACTTGCTTCACCATTTTTCATCGTCATGCTAAACTTGATCTGCTCATTTGAGCCGTACATAAGGGCGTTATATTGCTCTTTCGTAAGGTCCTTTATAGGAGTGAAAATCTCAAAGTCGAAATGTTTTGCAACTGCTGCAACATACTGTCCCCGCCATCCATCTATTGCGTTTCGGTATATCGCAAGTGCGCCATCGGCTATACATTTGTTCCTGTCCGGAATTATAAGGTCAGGGTCAAAATCCATGGTTATGCCCAGGCCGTGACATACCGGACATGCACCAAAGGGACTGTTGAACGAGAACATTCGCGGTTGTAATTCCTCAAATGTGATACCGCAGATAGGGCAAGCCAAATTAGCTGAATATACCTGCTCTACTTTGTTTTCGGCAACTACAATTACCAGTCCTTCTGACTTAACTAATGCATTCTCTACTGCTTCGACCAATCGCGATCGGTCCTCAATATTTAATCGGTCAATAACTATCTCGATGTCATGTTTCTTATATCGTTCGAGATTTAGCTTCTCATCCGTACGATATATTTCACCGTCAACCCTTACTCTTGTATATCCGTCTTTATTCAGGTCAGCTAAGAGTTTCTCATACGTGCCCTTCTTCTGTCTTATTATTGGCGACAGTACAATTATTGCACCGTTTGTATCTTCCGCTATCTTTGTCGCTATCTTCTCGGGTGATTGTGCAACAATTTCTATACCATGTCTTGGGCAATGTGGTATACCAATCCTTGCAAATAATAAGCGCAGATAGTCATATATCTCGGTAACAGTACCGACAGTGCTGCGAGGGTTCTTACTGGTTGTTTTCTGCTCTATTGAGATCGCAGGTGAGAGCCCTTCTATGCTATCCACATCGGGCTTATTCATAACACCTAAGAACTGCCTGGCATATGCTGATAACGATTCAACGTATCGTCTCTGTCCCTCTGCATAGAGCGTATCAAACGCTAAAGTCGATTTGCCACTACCGGAAAGACCAGTTATCACTATAAACTTATCTCTCGGCAGCGCAAGATTAACATTTTGCAGATTATGTTCCCGGGCGCCTTTGATGATTATTCGTTTCATCAC
>CBDAFQ010000005.1:0-5450 GCA_965195275.1 uncultured ANME-1 euryarchaeote
CTTTGCAATTTTAGAAGTCTTCTCTTCAAGACTCACGAGTTCTCCTTTACCCTTATATAAATATTCCATCGCCATCTCCGTACCTATAGTATTCGCCCAGAACATACCCTCAGAGGTAAGCTCGATTACATTCTTCCCGATTATCAGCTCCCCTCTATCCACGGAATTTTCTATGGTTTTGGCAAATGCCTCAAGAGGATCAAAACCCCACCTCCTCTTTGGCTCTTCAATATCTACCCTTCCGTATTGAATTTGCGATACGCACCATAGCACAGGAATAATACTTTCAGGCACGCTAAAAACGTTTCCCACTTGGTTCAGGATGTATTGTTCACTTGTAGATTTGTGCTTCATGAAGCAATCCGCCAAAAAACCCGTTGCCCCAGCGCCTAAACCGAGAACATTACCCAAACGATTGAAATAAGTGGAATAGCGGAACTTGTCCCGCCCGTTTGAAAAATGATTGATATTTACGTGATTATAGCCTTCATCTTCCAGAAAACTCTTTGCGTTTTCAAAAATATCCATTGCCGTTCCGATTGGAGGCTGCTCGAATTGTCTGGATATTGGCGTTTTTGGACTGTAGATCAAAGGATAAAGAGAGATTCCATCAACCCCTATTCCCACCGCTTTTTGCAAATCCGCAATTACATCCCTCATCTCTTGTCCCGGCAGATCATACAAAATGTCTATTGTAAGAAGCGGAAACATCTCTCTCGCTCTATTTAATTTCTTAACGACTTCTTTACCGCCTCCTCTTCTTCCAAGCATTTTTCTTAAACCAAGATTGAAAGTTTGAACCCCTACACTCAAACGATTGACACCTAATTCCAGAAGCAAGTTCATTTTATCTTCTGTAAGTTCGCTTGCTGTTGTTTCAACACTGATTTCTGCATCGTTATCTATCTTAAATGTATCCCTCAGACCAGCAAATAACCTCTTAAGTTCTTCTGAGGAAAGAGATGTGGGAGTACCTCCGCCTACATATATGGTCTGTATGGACGAAAAGTAATCGCGCCACTCCCTCGCTTCATCCAGAATCGAGTCCACGTATTTCAGCGTATTCTCTGAAGGGTATTCCCTTGTCAGAATACAAAAAGTGCATCTGCCAGTACAGAAAGGTATGTGTATATATAATGCCCCCTTTCCACCGCCCTTTTCCCTTAATTTGTCGAACAGCCATTCAATACCCCTCTTTTTAAGATAAGGAAAGAATGGGAATAGAGTATCATGATGTGATTTTAGCCATTTCCTCGTGTTATTATTATCCATAGGTCTTCCAATTTTATTTAGAAAAGATGGATCACCGGCGCCATAAGCGTCAAACTCAGCATTGTTACAAACATCAAAACCGCATAGATTGCTACTTCCTTATTGTGACGCATTTTCCAATTAACAAGAAGAAAAAACATTTAAAAATTTATTGCGTTTTTGAATTTATTTTTTCCCTCCTTCATCCAACCCATCTCCTTCCTCCCGCTTATCATTCTCCTTATTGCATCTGCACGCTTCACCCCTGCATCTTCCACTACCACCACAATTGCAGCTACTATCGCACAGCGCAAGTGCAAGCACAAACGCCATCGTCTCAACTATCTTTTTTCCTTCTTTCATAATGTACTATTGTTAGGTTGTTAGGTATACAAATAGCATCCCCTAAAAGAGTTCGGTTTTGTCTAAAAAGCCGAATAAAGTTAGTATTTGGTAAAAAACCGATGATTTTGTATTTTATCCTAAATTCTAATTAATTTCGGATTTTTTCTTTTTTCTAATCTTGTTAGGGTTCATTATTTATGCCCCTAACAGCTATACTAATCCCTACGTACAAAAAAGGAGGATAGCTAAAAATGGTAAAGGTAGTTTTGATATATGGTTCGACCACGGGAAACACGGAAGCACTGTCGGAACATGTAGCAGCAGGACTTGAGAGGGGGATGGCAGAAGTCACGGTGAAGGACGTGGCAAAAGCAAGCGTTGACGAACTCGCGAATTATGATGCGATCGTATTCGGGTGCTCCACCTGGGGCGAAGGCGATTTGCAGGATGATTTCTTTGATTTCTACGAAGCGATGGACGGGATCTCGCTGAAAGGTAAGAAGGCGGCAGTTTTTGGTCCCGGAGATAGCGAAGAGTATCAGGATTCGTTCTGCACGGCAGTGGACATCCTCAAGGAATCGCTAGAGGGACATGGTGCCGAAATCGTTGCTGAAAGCTTCAAGATTGACGGAGAGGTTGAGCCTGCATTTGAAGACGCCGAAGCTTGGGGATTGAAGGTTGCCAAAGCACTTTAGCTTTGCTTTAATCCTGGTTTTATTTTTTCTACAAGAACCAAAGAAAGGAGAGAAGATATGGAAGTATTTACACACCACCTTCTGGAATATAAGAAAGGATTAAGAACCCTCGTCCTTCATACTACAAAAGTATCGAACAGAGATGCAATTGAAAAAAAACTGGAAAGGGAGATGATAGATTGCTATATACAAGCAGTAAACGGAACGAAGATAAATGTCTTCTTCGGCAACTCGATCTGCATTGATGTAATCAAACAGATGAATTTTACATCATTGTCAAATCTGACCGATGAGGAGGACTTTATTCTTGGTACGATACTGGGCTATGATAGATTAAAGCAATGTGCACGTTATCTTAAAAGGAAGCGGAGTAGCAATAACTTGCCGAACTGTAAACTTAAGTCCATATCCATCCCCAAGACCGAAGCGATTAGGGCTGTTGGTTGATTGGATATAAAGTAGGGGAAGTCATAATTACTGAACTTTTTACATACATACATGCATCATTCAGAAGAGTTAGCTGGTCTTATAGGAACGATATAAGGCCTTCCACCGTGATTGTTCACTTCCACTTCAACATCATAAACCTGCTTAATCTTTTCAGGCGTCAGGACCGAGGCAGCGTCTCCAGCATCAAAAATCTCGCCCCCGTTCATCATGACTACTCGATCGGCATATCTCGAAGCAAGATTCAGGTCGTGGATAGCCATTACAGCCGAGATTTCCTTCTGCCTTACCAAATTCCGTATTATTTCCATCACCTCAAGCTGATGCTTTATATCCAGGTTTGAGGTAGGCTCATCGAGGAGGAGAACATCTGCTTCCTGAGCAAGTGCTCTTGCAATGGCCACCTTCTGCTGCTGACCTCCACTGAGTTCGTTGAAGTCCCGCATAGCAAAACGTTCGATTCCCAAGAGTTTCAATATCTCCTCAACCTTTTCTACGTCCTGTTCATTACTGTGCCATCTAAGATGCGGACGCCTGCCCATGAGAACGGTATCGAAGACAGTAGCAGGAAAAACGTGTGTAGAACCCTGCGGCACATAACCCATATGCCTGGCGATCTCAATCCTGCTCATCTTTTTTATCTCTCTTTCATCCAGCAGTATGCTTCCATTAGCGGGCTTTAGAATCCTGTCTATGCATCTGAGCAGCGTAGATTTTCCCGCTCCGTTTGGACCCACCACGCCTAACATCTCCGATTCCGAAAGCTCTATACATATATCCTTCAGTACATGCACACTTGCGTAATTAAATTCCAGTTCTTTTATTTTTAGTTTCGCCATTTTTTAGTTCACCAGTATCCCCCCCTGCCTCTCAATATCAGGTAAATGAAGAGTGGAACGCCCAGATATGCGGTCATTATACCCACAGGTAAAATAACCGGTGCCATGATTGTCCTTGCCACAGTGTCTGCGGCGACAAGTAATATCGCTCCAACTAGACCAGATGTCGGAATCAGAAATCTATTATCGCCGCCTATAACCATGCGACATATATGTGGGGCGACCAATCCAATGAATCCGATTGTGCCGGTGAAGCATACGATACCGGCAACTAAGAGTGATGCGAGCACCATCGTAATGATTCTGGTGCGCTCTACCTGGACACCCATGCTTTTAGCTGTTTCGTCTCCTGCACCCAATACGTTAAGATCCCACGATTTCAGTATAAGCAAAGGAACACAGCATACGAGTACGACAGATACGAGTGACAGCTTTGACCATGAAGCCCTTCCAAGGGAGCCGACCATCCAGAATATCGCGCCTTTCACCGCTTCCGCTTCGGCAAAATATTGTAGCGTCATTGTCATCGCAGTGAAGAGATACATCATTGCAATGCCAGCCAGGATCATGCTCTCGGGTGTCGCACCCCTACGGCTCGAAAGACCGAGGATAATGAACGAAACCACTAATGCGAAGGCGAATGCATTTCCTATTACCAGATATTGCCCACCGACGAAGCCGGCACCGGCAAGTATGCCAAGAGAAGCGCCAAATCCTGCGCCTGATGCAATACCAAGCGTATAAGGACTCGCAAGCGGATTCCTCAGCACTCCCTGCATCACACATCCTGCAACACCGAGTCCAAAGCCCGCAGCAACGCCCATTAAGATTCGAGGCAGTCTCAACTTCCATACGCATATCTCGGCAAGTCTGCTCGACTCG
Source organism: uncultured ANME-1 euryarchaeote (assembly GCA_965195275.1). Lineage (GTDB taxonomy): Archaea > Halobacteriota > Syntropharchaeia > Alkanophagales > Methanospirareceae > Methanophaga. The sequence continues at coordinate 4,460 of CBDAFQ010000005.1, forward strand.
AAGTAGTTGGGTAAGAACCGATGAAGAAATGCGGAATACGCATCCCAGATCGATACATTTGCCGAACCGAGTGATGCCGCTAAGCCCGCGAGAATAAATAGTAGAGGGATGAGGATAAGAATAAATGTTACTTTCCTGCCGATGAACTTTTGATATTGTTCCTTTATCGTACTATTCTTCCCCGGTACTGTTGCCATTATCTCTTCTACCCAAAAATTTTTTTCTAAAAAGGAAAAGCATTAGGTTAACAAAAACCCTGCTCTAAAAACACTCGGTTTTTGATAAGAAACCGAATAAAGTTAGGTTTTGGGGGATAGAACCTAAAAAGGTTAGGAAACGGTGAAAGACCCTAAAAAGCGATTTGTTTTCTTCTACCAAAATTTCGACGATAATCGTGGGACAAGTTTTTTAATCTCATGAAAGGCAAATGAACTTACCACCAATTGAAGCCAGAACACGCCTGATGTGAGTAAAATCCATAGGTGTTCGGTTAAGTACGGCTCAACGTAAATAATGAGCCGCGGAATAAAATAAAATAAAATGATATGGCAACACATTTCCGACACAGATTTACACTGATTTACACTGATTGATCTTTTTTGTTACTTTTCATACGACGTTTTATCGTCACATAGCAGAGCACCCAAAATTAATTAGACGTTTGTGATTTTCATCTGCGTTAATCTGTGTCCATAAAATACTTTTTGTATGATACTCTTTTCTTTTCTCTTGGTTTGGTTTTGTGGGCCATAAATACTTAACCGAACACACATGAAATCCGTGTCATAAATCAAATTTATAGGTAAAAGTCATATTTTATATACCACTAGGAAGCGCAAATGCCGCAAGTAAAAGAAGTACTAAAGCGAGTGAAAAAGCTAGAAGTGAAGACAAAGGGGCTGGTTGAGAATCTCCTATCTGGCGAATACCACTCTATCTTCAAAGGTCGCGGTATTGAATTCTCCGAAGTTCGGGAATATGTGCCCGGTGA
>CBDAFQ010000006.1:0-3062 GCA_965195275.1 uncultured ANME-1 euryarchaeote
AATATCTTGTGGATTTTCTGCTCAAAAATCCACCTATTTTTGAGCAGATTCATTTCCTTCTCAATCTAAGCACTAAATATGCAACTGTAAAGAGTCCGGCAATAGCAAGAAGGGCTTCGAATATCGGTATTATGCGTCGCGTTGGACTTGGCGAAGATTTTTCTGTTGGCGTAGGTGTTGGACTCACCGAAGATTTTTCTGTTGGCACTGCTGATGGTTTTAAACTGGATGACGGTTCTGGACTTGACGAAGACATTGGGATTGTGGAGATAGTTGGTGTTATAAAGGGAGTAGGTGTAGACGTGATAGCTGGAGATCTCTGTGTGGAACTTGGCGTGGGATCCATAAGAACAATTTGAATTGTTCTTTCTATTCCTCCGGCAGTAATCAAGAATTCACCTTCCGGTACGCCAGCGGTATCAATGTCAAGTTTAAAATCGCCATTTGAATCTGCGATGCACTTAATAGAAATGGCAATTTTCAGGTTTACTGAAGTTGCACCGTCTACGGCATCGCCGGATATCTTAATATCCTTTTTGCCCGGCGGGATATCTATTTTAAGCCCGAATTTCTCCATAGGAAAAGAAAATGAAAGCGTCACAACGCCATTTACTATTTTCAGTGGGGCCTTCATTACAGGTATCCCGGCCCACGTTGTAACCTTAACCATCTCGCCATTACATGTAGCCGTAAACGGCGATACCAACATTTGCATATTCTTTATATTTTCTGCGCGTGCCGAAATCTTCTTTTCACCCGCTATAAAATTGATACCCCGGAACTCCTCGCTATATCTATCTGTATCCGAAACAGGTAATGAGATCTCAAATGACGAGTCTAACCATACCGCTTCGTTTGGTGCGACCTTTCCGTATATTGAGAATGTATCCCCCGGTACAACAAAAGAGGGGACATTCAATTCCGTTACGCTTGCGCCTGCAATTGGTACTGACGCTATGAACGCACAGAGTAACAATAGACCGCTGCAAGATACTGCATTAATATGCTTCCTCTTCATCTCACCCACTCCAAATTAATTTGTCATTATGGCTCAATTAATAATATAATGTCAGGTATCCAATCATAAAATATCTTTCCATTTGCATCTGTGAATTGGGTGCATGTGATTGCCCACCCGGTTACATTTGCCGTGTGTGCGTGCGTGCATGTATGATTTTAGGGTAAGAGCCAGTGTGAATGGAGTAGTTGTAAGTTTCTCCTGCTTCGAGCGTAATTGCATCAAACGTTATATTACGCCAATCGCCAGTATAGCCAGTCCAATTTGCTGCTACAAAAGCTACCTTATCATTCCAGACTGTTACTCGCTCTGTATGCCCGCCGGTACCCTGGCACGGATATGTATAGAGTTTAGATACCGTAATTGTTTGATTTAGCATTATTGTCCCGTTGTGTACTCCACACATGCTGGGATAAGGCACTTCTGGCGAGCCTGTGTCGAATACCGGCTTTGTAGAAATTACCTCTACTGACTTTTCTATTCCATCAGCAGTAATTAAAAATCCACCGAAAGGGACGCCCTCCGTGTTCATATCAAGTCTAAAATCGCCATTTGGATATGCTAAGACTTTGATTGACATATCCACCCCTCGAAAAGTGGTATGACTATGAATATCGTTTTTCAATATTTAAATGTTCTGGTAATTACTGCGGGTTAACTTCGAAGATTTTACTTGTTATAGTACAGGGGGAATCCCTGATTCAATGCCACAATTCCCGCCGATCTAGATGCTTCCAGAAAAATACCAGCGCTGTAAGGGTGCTAAAAGCGGCTATGAAAACCACCTGCGTTGCAGCTCCGCCCTCCAAATTTAATACCCCTTGCACAAGAACAAGCGCGACTATAAGCGAAGAAAAACCGATACCAGCAGCATAAATGCCCCGCCTCGCATGATCCTTTGAGAATTCATACAAGAAGACTGCCAATACCGCACCAATAAATACCACCTGCACAAACCAGCCGATAACAAAAGCGCATATGATAAGGATAAAGAGTACTTTTGTACTAGCAAAGATCGGTTCTTCTTCCTCCTTTATCCGTAGTCCTGCATCAAGCAGTAATAAAGATGGCACCACGACACTCAATACAGGAATTAAATCCGCTGCGTACACGTTCGCCACGTTAAGTTGATAACCTATAGCCAGAGCGTAAACGAGGAACAGTAAGAGGAATATATCCTTCTTGCGCTTCACCTTTGATAGATAGAGCAGTGGGAGGAACAGCAGGGGTAACGTTAGGCCTGCTATCAGTCCTCCTATTGCCGCAGCAATCACCGCTATCGTGATCATTAGGTCCTTAATCCCCCCTTTGTTCTAATCGTCTCCAAAAGGTCTGAAGGACCCAAATCAAACGTGGTAACTATCCCATTCAGTTTTTTTACAAGCTCTTCTCGCTCCTTATACCTCTTGTAGAGCCATATAATCCTATCCTCGTCCAGTCGCTCTGCATCATAAAACAAGATAGGGTTGGGAGTCAAGAGCAGGATTTCGTACACCTTCCGCAATTCTAATAGGACCTTTATCAGCTCACTTGTATTTGCAGTGATGTCTGCAATGAAGATTACAAAAGCGGTAGAGGGTAAGGCGCTTATCGCCTCTACCAGGCTGGTGGTCGAACTCTTTCTCCCCTTTATCGCCGGCAGTATCTTCCTGATAAACGCTCTACTTTCTTCTTTTAATCGTAAACTCTTCTCTGGTACCGGTGCCTTCAGGCCCATTAACGTTGTTGGTATCGCGCCTATCTTCAGTGATGACGCCATCTTCTCCACGTGCTCTACACCTTTTGTTCTCGCAGCTTCTACTCGCTTAACCCCGTAATCATCATATACTAGTAGCCCCAACCTGCTTTTTCTTAACGCATATGCGAGTTGAAGCGTCAGAGTGGTTGCAAAATCTATCTTCGAACTCTTTATCCCCTTCCTCATCTCCTTCCCGGCATCTAAAACGATATAAACATCACTCTCTCGCTCCTTCAAGAAATCCTTGACTATCAACTCCCCGAGCCGAGTCGTCGCCTTCCAGTCGATATGCCGCTGCTCATCGCC
>CBDAFQ010000007.1:0-10770 GCA_965195275.1 uncultured ANME-1 euryarchaeote
TTTGGCAGCACTATGACAGAACCTACACCACCCATTTCGTTCAACCCTCCTGCTCCTGTTACTTTCGCACCCAAGGCGCCCAACGCCTGTGACACCTTCACGAGTTCGCTTAATCGTCCTGGCACCACACCTATTGCATCCAGTAAACCATGATTTATGTACATCAACGCACCCAAATTCACAAAATCCTTAGCCTCTATCGCCTTGATTGCCTGTGCTGTTATTTCATCAGCGGCATCAAAGATATAATCAAAGATCACATTAAAATTTTCCTTTCGCTTCTTAACCTCTTCTACAACCCTTTTTGTCTTTAATCCAATCTCAGAAGCTTTTTTGGTACCCATATTCAAAGGTATGCTTCCAATACACCCCACAATCAAATCTAATCCCGCTAACGGTAGCCGCTTCACTTCGTTTCGCTCTATCAGCACATACCCACCATAAGTAGAAATTGCAGTGTCAATATGACTGGCTGCGCCCTGGACCGTGAGTTCAACATGATGTGCGTCATTTCTTATCGCTTCTAAATCGCCGCTTAGCCCGAAATACTCTTTGAGCGCAGCGATAGTAGCAACACAAGTAGCTGCTGAAGACCCTAACCCCGCAGAAAGGGGTATTTCCGACTTTATTTCTATTTCTACTCCGCCCCCGCTTAGACCATATCGCTCTTCAAGATATCCGATCGATTCCTTGACATACGCAACTGCTTTCGTTGCACTACCATAATCCTTATAAGGGTATGCTTTCCTTGCTCCACCTTCTAAATCAAGCTCCAAGCCAAAAGTAGGTATGTTCTCGATTTTTACGTGATACCCGTCTTCTTCTCTGTCCGATACATTTACCGCAAGCCGTTGGTTTATCGCCGTAGCTAAAGCTCGCTTACCATAAACCACAAAATGCTCACCAAATAGTATCACCTTTGCCGGGACAGATGCGCGTACTTTTTTTGCCATTTGCCATTTTCCTACCAAGATATTAGAAAAATCATTCTGTTAAAAAGATTAATGAAACGGTAAAAGAGGAAACAGTTCAAAAAGAGTATCTATTCTTTCGCCACCTTCCGGTTTCGCTCTCACACCTACAACAGCACAACCTGCGGATTTGCCAGCCAGAAAATCTATTTCTGTGTCCCCTACGAGTATCGCGTTCTCCGGCTTTATTGTTAACTTTTCACAAGCAGCTATCACCATTTCAGCATTGGGCTTACCATTTTTCACGTCATCGCCTGTGACAATCACGTCAAAATGATTAGAGAGCTGGAAGTGCTCGAATATCGCACGAACATTCTCTTTGGGCGTATTCGTGACTAACCCTACTTTAAGCTTATACTCTTCTCTTACACGGCTCAAAACATCTTTTGCACCGGGAAAGAGCTCAATAAGCCCTATTAATTTCAGTTGCTCATTGATGCAATACTTCCCCGCTTCTTCACCCAGATTCAAATCCGCTAGATTATGCTCCAGATCAGGGCCCCAGCATTTCTCCCTGAATTCTGCTCGGCCTATTTCTTCCTTACCATAAGCCCTTAACATCCCATTAAACGCGTGATACCAGCTTTCAAATGAGTTTATTAGTACACCATCAAGGTCAAACAGGATTGCTTCAATTATTCTCATCGTATTTAGTAATATCTTATAGGATTAAATAAATTATTGACACAGATTAACACTGATTAACGCAGAAAAAAATTAAATCCGTGTAAATCCGTGTAAATCTGCGTCCTAAATTAAATAGGTAGAAGTTATACGTTCTATACAATAAAAAATACTTTTAAAAATATAAACCCTTCTTTATTTTAGTCTAATGTCCAAATTCTTTGACCTCAATGTGCATGCATATCCGGAAACTGAAGTGCCCGCAAAGGAGTTGCTCCAAGTTGCGAAAAGATATGGCTATACGGGCATTGCCATAACAAACCATGATGATACGGTAAAGGGTGATTTAAAATCAAATTTCTGCTTTAGTGGTATTGAGATAAGAGCAAATTCGGTTGAGGACTTGAAAAGAAAAATAAAGTTATATCATGGTAAAGTGGCCGTATTGGCAGTTCATGGCGGTAATGATAAAATAAATAGAGCTGCGTTAGAGGATCACCGCGTGGATGTCCTAGCACATCCCAGCGGGGAGAAGAGAGAAGGGGCTTTGAACCACGTATTAGCGAGATTCGCTGCTAAGAACTGTGTTGCAATAGAGTTCAACCTAAATGCAATAATAAACAGCAGAAGAGGTGAGAGAGCTCGAGTGTTATTGAAAATGCGATCGAATTTGAAGCTTGTACGTAAATATAAAGCCCCAATGATATTAACCAGTAATGCATGCGCCATCTACGATTTAAGGGCACCAAGAGAGATGATTGCACTTGCATCCCTATTTGGGATGGCGCGAGAAGAGGCGACGAGTGCATTAAGTGATTTCCCACAGGGCATATTAGAGAAGAGATGGAAAAAGGAGAGTGATGTGGTGGTACTAAAAAATGAAAACAAGAAAATAAATTGTTGACACAGATTAACGCAGATTTACACAGATTATAGGGATCAACAATGTCAAACTTAAATTTAGTTTAGTAAGTCCGCGTAAATCAGTGTAAATCAGTGCCTTTAATAGAATGTAGTTATACTTTAAAGATATACGAGAACAATGTGCAAAATTCAAAATCGACTTGTATTTTCTATTTCCTATTTCGCATTGCTGATTCCACCTTCTCTTCGTGATAGGAGACGGTATCTCGTGTTTGAGTGGATAAGTGAGCAGGGGATAGATAAATGGACATTGCTAAGCGAGATACGGGACTCTATTTTTTCATTATATGGCGATGTGGGTGCAAGTGAAAGTAAGATAAGATTGCTAGAATACGCTAACGCGGAAGATAGAGACGGAGGCAAGGGCATCCTGAGGTGTGCTCATGATAAAGTAGAGGAAGTAAGGGCTGCATTAGCTTGTATTCATTCGGCAAATGAAGCAAGGCTAAGTATAAGAGTAATTGGCATCTCGGGCACGATACAAGGGGCAACTCGCCTATTGCGATAGGCATTCCCTGTGAAAATCTTGTGGGTTCTCCCCCATTGCATTTCAAATGCGTCCCTTCAACATCTCTATATAAGTCGCTAAATCAGACCTCGTTATCACGCCTATGAAATTCCCACTTGCCGCTTCCACCACAGCCAAAACGTTCTTTTTCGCTTTTAGCATCCTCTTTAGTGCTTCCTCAGCCGCTCCTTCTTCGGATATAACATCACTAACTCTATCAAATGAACTAATAACATCAGAAACGTTGAAAATGTAACGCTGCTCATTAGACAACGCCTTTATTGCGCCAAATGTCACAAATCCTTTTGGTTCGCCGCTTGCCCCCACCACCGCATATTCGTATGTTTTCTCCGCAAGCATCTTATCCGACAGCTCCATGATTGGTATATCGTCCAGCACGCATGTGTGTTCGGTTCTCATCACGTTTTTTACCTTTATTCCCTCTAACATGGCAAAAGTGGTGGTAGCACGTTCTTCTTCCGTCGCGGCGGTATACAGGAAAAAGGCAATAAAGATCAGAAAAAGATTAAAGGGTGCTCTTAGTTCTCCTGTTGAATAAAGCCAAAAGGGGTCTGGCATAAGTCCCACTATACCCATTAGAATAGCGAATATTTTACCCACGAACACTGCTTTCTTCGTCGCTTGTAGAAATGACATTCTTTTAGCTAATAATGCTCTTAGAACGCGACCACCATCCATGGGAAATGCTGGTAACAAGTTAAAAGTGGCTAATACCACATTAAGATACCCGAGGCCAAATAAAAGCACCTGAGCGGGATAATAAATAGGTAAATTCACGAATTTTAGGCCAAAATAACTGATAAGAAAAGCGCCTCCGAGGGCAAAGCTCATCGCAGGTCCAGCAATTGCTATCCGCCACTCCTTCCCCGGCGCCTTTGGTATATCCTCCATCATCGCTAAGCCACCGAAGATGAAAAGAGTAATGGAGTGTATTTTTGCACCATATCTCATTGCAACGTATGAATGGGACATCTCGTGGAGTAAAACGGAGAAGAAAAAGAGGATTGTTGCTAGTGCAGAAAAGATATAGCGATAGTGTTGCGATAAATTTTCTATATCGCCTAATCCGACAGGCTCTGAAGCTTCTGCAAACATCACTACGAATACCGGTAAGATAAATAAAAAAGATATATGCAATCGTATAGGTATGCCGATGATTTTACCAACTTGTATAGATGCTCGCATTGTTTCTTCGTTAAGTTAACCCATTAAGTATATATGGTATTTAATCATAAATAGAGATTATGGAACTAGAGTTGTCTTCTTTATATGGGCAGGATTTGTACACGGATAGAGGGGTTTACGTCGGTAAGATAGAAGATGTGACTGTAGATATAAAAGAGAAGAGGATATCGGGACTGGCAGTGAGGAATGTAAATCCAAATGCTTTCGAGGTAAGCAAGAATGAGGGCGTAATTATCCCATACCGATGGGTAATGGCAATTGGCGATATCGTGCTGATAAAGCATGTCAAGAGAAGAAGAGCGCAAGAGGAGGCCAAAGGAGAGGGAGAAGGAGGGGAGAAGGCGGGAGAAATATAGAGAAAAAAGTGAAGAAAACGAACAGGGGATGAAAGGTCAGAACCAGGCGAGACATAAATATAAGGCTCAGGATAGAGAAATATACGCCGATATGAAGGCAATTACACCTTTGTTCGTGCGTGCAGATGGAAGGAATTTCAAACGGGTCTTGAGCTCTTTTGGAAAACCATATGACGAAAGGCTCGCGAAAGGAATAGTGAAAGCAGTGGAGTTATTATTCTTGAACAGCGGATTCAACCCGCAACTTGCATACATCTTCTCTGACGAGATAAACCTTTACTTTGACGATGTCCCATTTAAAGGTAGAATTGAGAAGCTAGATTCTGTACTTGCAAGCTTTTTGGCAAGTGCTTTGACCATCATTTTGGATTTTAAGGATGCTATTGCATTTGATGCGAGAGTGATCCCGGTTTGCGGAGAGGTCGATGTTTTGGAGTATCTCGCGCAGCGGCAGGCAGAAGCATGGCGAAATCACATCAATGCATATGGGTATTATGGGTTGCAAGATACCGGACTAAGCGAAAAGGAAGCAGAGAAGCGATTGAAGGGGATGAAAGCGGCCGAGGTGCATGAAATGCTTTTTCGTTTAGGGATTAATCTGAATGAAACGCCGAAATGGCAAAGAAGGGGTATCTTGATTGCTAGGCAGAAGCATGAAAAGGAAGGTTATGACCCCAAATTGGCGGAGAAAGTTACTGCTACTCGTTACAAAGTAGTTTCGCTTTGGGACCTACCTTTATTCGGGTCAGAAGAAGGGCGAAATCTGATACACCAACTCCTAGATAGATGAACCCACATTTATTTACCACAGAGAACGCAGAGAACGCAGAGGCACCAGAAAGAATAATTTTTTATGATCGGACGCAGATGAACGCAGATAATCAGGATTTTAAATATACTGTTTAATAGACGGAGGAGATTATTAGAATCTTCTATCGAGTTTATAATAAACTGGGTTATAAAATGGTTTTCCAGAAAGCCCAAACAATGGCTGAAACGGTCTTAAAACTCTGCGTACTCGGCGCTCTCCGCGGTGATAAATCACTGGATTTGTAGATGGAATTTTTACATTTTTGTGAATGACCATCTAAAAGAAAAGGGTTTATAGTGGGCCCGAAGGGATTTGAACCCTTGGCCGCCCGGTTATGAGCCGGGCGCTCTAACCGTACTAAGCTACGGGCCCCTTTGTAATACATAACCCTTTTTATATAAATTACTTGTTAGCGAAATGATAAAATGCAGCATAGAAAAGCGAGTTCTCATCGCAAATCTTTTAGTCACGAGAAAGCAATGAAGATACATGCCACTCTGGATATTCTTCATCATCATCAGTTTTCTTCTTGGACTCTCTATCTCCTTTCTTCTGAGCTACAGATTCCACTGCATAGAACGGGTTCTTTTCTCGTTCGTCGTTGGAAATGCAATAACTATATGGGCTACTTTCATGCTTGCATGTCTAAAGGGGTCGTTAAGCATTGATATTATACTCATTAGCATCACCATATACATTTTTTTGTCAGCCATGCTCTTTAGATGGTCTAAAATATCTGTAAAAGCGGCTTTTACTGATTTGAAGAATAAATCTGTTATTATTTGGCATGACGATAAACTCACTCTCGCTTTTTTTATGCTCATTCTGCTTTATTTGACGATTATGAACTTATACGGTGTTTTTCGCATTGATGAAGTGGGCAACCTATACGCATTTCACACTGTTTGGGCCGATTATCCGTTCCATACCTCTATCATCACCGCTTTTGTTTACGGAGCCGATTTATCATTCCCACTGAATTATCCGCAGTTTTTACATATCGAGATGCACTATCCATTTCTCATGGATTTCTATTCCGCGGTATTAATGAAAGGCGGTTTGGACCTCAGGTGTTCTCTTATCATCCCAAACATTTTATTTCAACTTTCCTTTTTTGGTCTGTTCTTCTTTCTCGCTTACAAATTGACGGGCTTAAAGAAGATCGGGCTATTAGCTACGTTTATCTTCATCTTCGCCGGACTCCCTGCGGGTCTCCAATCCGTTAACATCCACTTTCTGAACCCGATGTACGCAGTATTAATGCCACAAAGAACGGCGATGATCGGTATGGGTATCTCTTTTGCCGTCTATATTCTTCTATTACACGCATTATTTACGGATGAGCGGGATAGACAGAGACAAGCATATAGGGAACTAATACTTGCCGGTGTGCTTATCGGCTTGCTGCCGTACATACACGCACATTCATTTATGGTCACTGCATTTGTCGCTCTATTCCTTCCTGCTGTTGTGTGTATCAAAAAATCTTCGCAGAAAATGTTTCGCAGACGCGATTTGTGGGTCCTCATTTCTTTACTCGTGCCGCTAATTCTTCTTTCTTTACCGCAGATAATGAGCATAAGAACAGGTGTATCAGAAGATTTCTTCGTCTTTTTCCCCGGTTGGACAGAAGTGAACAGGAACATGATAATGGGCTTTGATTGGTCATCTATCGCCACCACAGTTTTTTCTATCGCAAAAACCATCACTGTACTGCAAATGTTCTGGGCGCTCAACGCAGGTGGGCTCATCATCATCCTCTCATTAGGCATTTTAAAAGCAGATAACAAAGCAAGGCTATTTTATCTGCCATTTTTACTCATTTTTGTCATTGCGAACTTCGTGAAATTCCAACCTTGGTATTTTGACAACTATAAGATATTCATATATTGGCTCTCACTGACTGCCGTGATGGCGTCGTTGGCCATATTATGGGTAACCGACTTTAATAAACGGTTTTTTAAAACACTCGCTACTGTATCGCTCGCTATTTTGATCCTCGCTTCTACTTCTTTTGGCTTAGTAACACACGTAGCAATGGTGGAGGATAGCTACGTGATTTGGACACAGGAAGAGACCGAAATTGCAGATTGGGTGCGAGAGAATACGCCACCAGATAGTGTGTTCTTAACTGGAAGCGCGCATAATCACCCTATACCCTCGCTGTCAGGAAGGCCGAGAGTGATGGGTTACGAGGGGTGGCTGTGGTCTCACGGCATCAACTGGATGATGATTAATGCAAGGAAGCGAGATGAAATGGCGATGTTCGGTGGGAACTATGCACTTGTCAAAGACTATGGCGTGGATTATGTCTGCATTGGTCCCTATGAGAGGGCTTTCGCAAGGGATAACCACTTTGACATAAACTATTCTGCCTTTGACAATGAGACACGATATGATTTGGCGTATGAGGGAGGGGGTGGAAGATGGAGGATATATAAAATCACGTAATTGCAAAATGTAGACTGCAAATTGAAAAGAATCAGGATTATTGCACTCTTCTCTATCCTCATTTATTGCCCCTCACGTATCTGCTCAAAAACCTATGGATTTTTGAGCAGAAAATGCAAAATTTGAAATTTGAAGTCAAAAGAGCCCATTTTCATTCCCGTTTTATATTTTGCAATTTGCATTTTGCAATTACCCGCTCTCTTTTGCTACGTTTTGGTAAACTACCGCGTAATCGCCCATGTTAGCCGGCTTTCAAAGATATAGTTCCATAAAAAAGCGCAAAGGATACCAAAAATATTCGAGATTAGGTAATATACGCCCACATACTCGGTTAAGAGGTAAAGAACACCTATGTTGATCACCAATCCACCAGAACGCCACAGGTTGCTTTTTAGGATACGTATAATGAATTGTTTCACACCTCTAGTTTTTTTCTCTCTGAATGTCCACCGATCGTTTAATAGAAATTGTATTATTATCCCTATTTCAATAGCAATTGCTGATGAGTAGAGATAATAGATCCCAGCAAGGTCAGTAAATAGCCATAGTAGTCCCGTATTAATCACGGCACCGATAACACCCACAATCGAGAATCTAATCAGGCGAATAAAATCCAGCTTAAATGCGTTTAGTGGTGCAATTTTTTCCATTTTCTTATTGTTTGATTCTTATTTATTGTATAAAATGATGGAAATTATATATACTTCGCTAATATATACCCTTTACTGGATGGCGAGAATTGTCCCGGTAATAGCAATAGGCATATTTGCAACGAATTTCGCGGTTGACATCGGGCTAATGCGGAAATTTGATCGGTTGATTAAACCGATATCCCGTAAAGCGAATATCAGTGCAGTATCTGCTCTTTCGGTGGTAACCTGCACGTTCAGCACTACTGCCGGTTACTCCATGCTCGTGGACGGCCTGAACGATAAAACTATTTCTGAGCGTGAGGTAATCGCAACCACGCTAATCAGCTCTTTTCCTAGCATCCTCTCTCACGTCCTCACGTATTTCATACCCGTGGTGATTCCTATTCTCGGGTTGACTACGGGTGTAATCTATGTGTGCATGGTGGGACTCGCAGCACTCCTGAAAACATGTTTAGGGATATTCCTTGCGAGAATATGGCTAAAAGACACGAAAAAATGTTCTGCTATTGCAACTACTAATCACAATAATGCCCCGGTTGTGGATAAGAAACAGGCATTGAATAAAAGCGCTAAGAGCACATACAACATGCTCAAAAGGATTGTGCCCACGATGTTCATCACCCTGTTTCTGGTATCCGTGGCGATGGAGTTGAACTTATTCGATCGCTTTTTCACGATTCTAGGGCCTATTACGAGCTTTTTTGGATTGGAAAGCGGAGTCGCTTTGATTAGCGCAACCGAGATTGTGAACACTACTGCCGGGATAATCCTCGCAGGCAGCCTTCTGGCGGAGGGACTGATAACGACAAAAAGTGTGCTAATCGCACTGTTCCTGGGCACGGTAGTATCATTCTCGGCAAGATTCGCAAAACATTCTTTACCCTTGCACGTGTCGCTCTTTGGTCCTAAGCTGGGGAGCAAGACTGTTGCGATAAATGCTACAGCTACGCTTGTCATAGATGTGATATTCATACTAGTGTTACTGATTTTATAGGCATTTGCACGCCAATTTTTTCTTTTTTCTAATAAACTTTTCTTATGTAAAAAGAAAAGTTTGTTTATGCTAACTTTTGTAGGTCTTGGCCTATACGATGAAGAGGACATAACCTTAAAGGGATTGGAAGCGATACGGAATGCAGACGTAATTTATGCCGAGTTTTACACCTCGCCGTTAGGTGGGAAAACGATAGAAGCGATGGAACGGATGTACAGCAAGCGTATCTTTGTGCTTGAGCGGAGCGACATAGAGGAAACAGCAGAAGGAGGGATACTAAAACTCGCAAAGTACCAGAAAGTGGTCCTACTCTGTGGTGGTGATGCAATGATCGCCACAACGCATCTTGATTTGCGGCTTAGAGCGATAGATATGGGAATAGAGACGAGAATAGTGCATGCACCGTCTATTTCATCTGCAGTTGCCGGATTATCAGGGCTACAGAATTACAAGTTTGGTAAATCCATAACGGTCTCTCCAGCTTACAAGGACGTTATATCTGACGTGCCGTACGAAACGATAATAGCGAACCGTGAGCGCGGGTTGCATACTCTGCTCTATCTCGACATCTCAATGTCCATAACAGAAGCATTGAAGCTGCTGGAGGCAGTGGAGGCGAAAAAGAACGGTAACGAGCTAAAACAGTCAATAATTGTTGGTATTGCGAGGGCTGGGTCCGATAACCCGGTTGTGAAGGCAGGTTATATGAATATACTAAATAGCTTTGAATTTGGCGCGCTACCACATGTGCTCATCGTTCCTGGCAAATTGCATTTCATGGAGAAAGAGGCGTTGATAAAGATCGCTCATGCGCCTGATGGTATATAAACTAAACAATCCGCAACCACAAGATTACACAGATTATCAAAATAAAATAAATTGTTGACACAGATTAACACTGATTAACACAGAAAAAAATTAAATCCGTGTAAATCTTGTGTAATCTCGTGGTTTTTTGGATTAGCTACAAATACAGCAACTACTAATATTATTATGACGACCTATGCCCCCAACCATGTCTTTAACACTGGACTTGCATGTGCACACAAATTACTCGCATGACGGACATGATTCCGTAGAGAAGATAATAGCAAGTGCAATCGCGCAAAAGCTCGATGGTATTGCAATATGCGACCACGACACAATGGATGGCTCTTTTGCTGCACGTGAATACGTAGCAGATAACCATTTGGATTTGATAATTATCCCTGGTATGGAAGTAACAACTAGTAAGGGTCATTTACTCGTGCTCGGTATCGAAGAAAAGATAGA
>CBDAFQ010000008.1:0-6380 GCA_965195275.1 uncultured ANME-1 euryarchaeote
CCACCGGTAATAGCGGTGAACACGGATATTACAGAGCTGCGAGTTGATGTAGCAGGTATAAACAGTTCAATCGACCTTGTAAAGATAGATCTATCACCGCTAGGCGGAAATGCAAGCACTATAATGTCCCTTATCGGAAACTTTACTGAAGGCGATATATCAGGGTACAGATTCAATTACAGCACAAATGCAAGCGCTGAGGGATCATTCAATCTAAAGGTTAATGCAACAGATATGAATGGCAATTACAACAATTCAGTGAGTTTTGTGCTGGAAGTGAAAAGAATAGTATTACCCGTTCCAAAAGAGATTCCAGCAATGACGTTTATATCTAACATCACTTATGATAGCGAGCGCACAAACGTCGGGCAGAATGCAACAACCGGCTTTTTTACTGCGACCGAAGTGATAGACAATGAGACATATTATGTAATTAACACAATCAAACCTACCGGCGGTACAAAGATGTACGTGGATCTTGGCAACAAAACGGTCACAATAAGACGGCTAGTGACGGAACCAGGACTAGCGAATTTGACTTTTGAGCCAGAAGTTGTAATGCTTGATTTTCCGTTATGGGCAGGAAAAACGTGGACGAATACAACAAAAGTCACAGGCATGATAGTCAATGAAACTGGTGCAGTAATTCCAATTAACGCCACTGCGGTAATATCTGGCGCAGTGACCGAAGAAGTGAACCTGACAGTGCCTTATGGTACTGTTCCCAGCCTGGCACTCGAACTCAATTGCAGTTTCGACGTATTTGGACAGCCGCAAACGCATCTGGAAAAGTACTGGATAAGCCGAGTAGACAATATGATTTTGATCCCGAAATCAGAACGCTACATCAATGGAAATCTCACGGAAGAACTTGAGCTGATAGATGCTTTCGCGGTAAATGAGACCGCAAGCTGATTGATGTGCAAGCAAAGGAATAAGAAATAATAAACTAAACAGTTACTTTTTATTTAGATACGGTAACAAAAATGGTGGAGAAGCTTCCGGAAGAAGGTAAAATATGGTACAATGGCGCGTTTGTGGATTGGAAGAAAGCGCAAGTGCATGTTCTCGTGCATGGCTTGCATTACGGGTCTGGCGTTTTCGAGGGGATACGATGTTATGCAACGGATAGAGGGTCATTCATCTTCAGGCTAAAGGAACATGTAGACCGGATGTATCGGTCCGCGGCGTTGTATAAGATGGAAATACCGTATACAAAGGCAGTAATGACGGATGCAATAAAGGAAACAGTTCGTATAAATGGATTTGAGGCTTGTTACATAAGACCAATTGCTTTCTATGGGTACCATCACCTGGGTGTGAACCCTGCAGGCAGTCCCGTGGATTGCGCAATTGCGACATGGCGGTGGGGTGCTTATCTTGGTGAAGATGCGTTAAAAAAGGGTATACGATGCATATTCTCATCATGGTGCAGAATAGACCCTAGAACATTGCCAGTTACTGCAAAAGCGACTGGACATTATCTAAATTCGCAGTTAGCTGTGTTTGAGGCAACAGAACGCGGGGTTGACGAAGCGATAATGCTTGATATTAACGGCTATGTGGCGGAAGGTCCGGGCGAGAATATATTTGCAGTAAAAAATGCAATTCTATATACGCCAGAAGCGGAATCATCTATTCTGCCCGGCATCACCAGAGATTCTGTAATCACTATTGCACGGGATATTGGCTACGAGGTGGTAGAGAAGCCAATAACGAAGGAGGAACTGCTATCTGCTGATGAGGCTTTCTTCACCGGTACCGCAGCAGAGGTATCGCCAATACGAGAGATAGACGATGTAACAATAGGCGAAGGCAAGAGGGGAGAAGTGACAGGCGTAATACAGAAAAAGTTCTTTGACGTGGTAAATGCAAAAGAGGAGAAGTATATGAGCTGGCTGGAGCCGGTAAGTATATGAATAACCAAATTTACATACTCTATCACGGCTCGTTTGGCGAGCTGGTAACAGGTCATCTGGCTATGGGCGGGCTTGCAGACAGGATAGTGGCACTCTATGATCTCAAAGTTGCGTCCGTATCGTTTGACGATCCTGAAAGCGACATGCCGGAAGACCTACCACTATCCGAGTGTGATCTTCTATTAGTGCTTGGGATACTCCCGAAGGCGGGTGATCTCGTCCCGATAATAGCAAAGAGAACAGGCGCAAAGGCGGTTATATGGCCTATTGAGGACCCAAACCTGATACCAGAGGGGCGGTATTCAATAGAGGACGAGCTAAAAAAAGATGGTATACACGTGGAATTCCCGGAACCGCTTTGTACTTTGGATACGAGCGAAAATGAGATAGTCAATTCTTTTGTCGTGCATTTCGGTATGCCCAAATTTGAACTGCGGGTTAATGCGAAGAACATGATTATCGAGGAGGTGAAAGTCATCAGAGATACTCCCTGCGGTACGGCGTCAAAGATTGGACCGAAGATCGTTGGTATGTCATACAAGGATATGAAATCACTTGAGGATAAGGTGATGCAGATGCATGATAACGAGTGCGTGGCTTATATGGGTCCGGATAGACCGATAATGCAGCAAGCTGGTCGATTGCTCGCAGATGCGATAAAAGAGGAGCTGCCATGAAATATAGGCATAATCGGAATTGCGCCGGACCCATATCAGGGATAGAGCTGGATCAAGATTACTTTTTTAAAAAAAACTTTTTTAACGTCACGTAAGAATAGATTATATATAGTGCAGAAGATAATATTTGAGAAACCAGACATTGAACAGATTAACCGCCACGGTCTTAAAGCAGTGGATATGCATTATCATACAAACCATTCGGACTCTCCGACCAGAGTAAAGGATGCATTAAAACTTGCGAAACAAAAGGGTTTCGGGCTTGCAATTACCGATCACAACCAGATAAGTGGAGTGATTGAGGCTTACGAGCTGAAGACAGATGTTCTTGTTATACCCGGCATGGAGGTAAGCGCCCGAGACGGGCCGCATATACTTGTCTATTTCTATACTATTCCCGAACTGAAGGAATTTTATGAACAATATATACATAAGAACAAGCGAAAAAGCCCGTATCTTGCTATAACGTTAACTACACAGGAGATAGTAGAAAAGACAGAAGAATATAACTGCATAACCGTTGCCGCACATCCGTATGGATACCTATTGTTCAACAAGGGCGTCCAGAAGTGTGTTGAAGCAGAGTACCTCAATCAGGAGACAATCGAGTATTTTGATGCTATTGAAGTTATTTGCGGCGGCATGGTCAGGAACCTGAATATAAAGGCAGCAAAACTCGCAGGCACTTTTGACAAGGGTATAACTGGCGGAACAGACGGGCACTTGCTCTCAGACCTCGGGAACGTTGTTACATGTACGCATGCAGAAGACGTTGACGGGTTTCTTACGGATATTATGCAAAGGAGGAGCATGGTTATCGGTCGTGAGAAGAACTTCATGCTAAAATGCGCTATGGGTATGGTCATTTTGACGAAGTACATCAAATACACTGCACCCTCGCTGAAGATACACTATGAGCAGAACATGCCACGGGTCAAGCGAGTGGGTGAGCGAGCGATACGAAAATTTAAACGGTGAATAATTGAAAAATATAAAACAAAAAAAATGATTGGAAGGTGCGTTTATTTTGCACCCCCCTTTATCAGGTTTTGATCACCGTTATCTCTTACTTTATGCTGCGATTTGTCCTTGCGCGCTCTTCGCTACGAATGCAAGCGAAATAAGCGTTATGCCACTGAAAATACCGTAAAACCCGATTAGAATGGCCATGGCAAGCAGCCCCTCTAATAACGGAAAAGAAAGTAGCAGCACACCGATGATTAACGCTAAAAAACCATTCACTATTAGCAGCCCTTTACTGCCATCGCCCTTCGGTAGCGCGAGACCTCCGACTATCTTGAATATACCGCTAACCACTAGCCAAGCCATGATAAACCACAGTATCACTACTGTACTAATCCCAGGCCAAAACAGGATGATTAGCCCAAATATGATGCCGCACACACCTTCAAGGATTCGCAACCAGCGGCGTCCTTTATGCGCTGTTATCGAAGCGACAAGAGCGAAGATACCCCATACAAATGCAAATGCTCCTACGACGATTATTATAGAAACCACTGCCGGTGGCCAGAACAAAATCATAAAACCGAAGATCAGAGCAATAACACCTTCTACTGCCAAAGCCCACGATTCCTGCGCCAAAATACTGCGCTCTATCCCTTTTATTTCATTCATATTTTTCCCTCCTCATCCGGAATTGCTACTAGCTGTTCCATATCGTAAATACTGCATGCAAAATCCGGATGCACAAACACACTTATATCTACACTATTCTGCAAGTCCATAATTGCAGTCACTAAATAGCCCAATACCGTTTTGACCCTTTTTGTGCCCTACCCCCTTTTTATCGCTCGCTGTGAGAGTTCCCCACATGCGAAATATTCCTATATGATTTATTTAGAGAAGACATATATAAGTGTTTCGGATAGTCACAAAATATATGCAGATGCGAAAGAACTTCCTGACTGTTTTATTTGAGAAACCGAAAAGCTTATATATAGCTATAAGTTATAGGTGCTATACATAGAAGAAATCGCAAGGTCGCAGATTAATAATACCTTAGCGGCTTGATTAAAACATAGGAGGGGATATATAAGAATGAAAAATAGAATAGTATTGGGGGAGGGAGGAGTTGCTCCCGGTTTTGCAGTGAGTATGGGGGATATGGGGCAGAGTGTGACAAGTCCGGAGGTGGAGCTAAAGTTATGAGTGAAGAGGCTCGTTATTTCGGCCGTCAGCCGTGGTCAATGGCAGCGGAGGGCATTATAGCACTAATTATCGGCTCTTTTATTTTAGTCTGGCCTGGGCTGACACTGGTTACGCTAACCTGGATTGTCGGCATATTTGCACTTCTGGCGGGGATATGCGCACTTATCTCCCTGATCGGATCGCATAAAGGGCAGCGTGGAGTACTAATAGCTGGGGGTCTGTTAGGTATCATATTAGGGTGCATCTTCCTTGCATGGCCGATAGGTACTACTGCGGTACTACTTTGGTTGCTAATGATATGGCTAGTGCTTTATGGTATATACAGGATTGTGCATGCCATTCGGCAACCGCCGGAAGATCATAGTAGATGGCTAGACATTTGTCTTGGTATTATTTCGCTAGTCGTCGGCGTGATTCTGATCGCTCTCCCGACACTAGAAGGGTTGGAAGATCTGGCCTTGCTACTGGGTATTTATGCTGTTATCGCCGGCATATTACTTATTTGCCTCGCCGGTGCGGAGTGGAGCAAGCGCAAGCATATGCAAACAGGGTAGCACCAAGCAACAAATGACAGTGATTCAACGCTAGATAAAGGAAGGGGTTGCAAATAAATACCCCTTCCGGGAACTTTTTTTAAAAATGATATATAAAATAGTATTGTTATGAGTGAAACAGAGAATCGTTATTTAGGTCGTCAGCCATGGACAATGGCAGTGGAGGGCATTATAGCAATAATTATCGGCTCTTTTATTTTATGCTGGCCGGGAAAGGCAATGGTTTCGTTGACCATAATCGTCGGCATATTTGCACTTCTGGCGGGGATATGCGCACTTATCGCTCTGATTGGATCGCATAAAGGGCAGCGTGGAGTACTAATAGCTGGGGGTCTGTTAGGTATCATATTAGGGTGTATATTCCTTGCATGGCTGATAGGTTCTACTGCGGTACTACTTTGGTTACTTATGGTATGGCTAGTCCTTTACGGTATATTCCGGATTGTGTATGCCGCTCGGCAACCACCGGAAGATCCTAATAGAGGGCTAGAAATATGTCTTGGAATTATTTCGGTAGTCATCGGTGTGCTGTTGATCTGTCGCCCGGGAATAGAAGGATTGTTAGACGAGTGTCTACTATTGGGGGCTTTTGCTGTTATTGCAGGCATAATAGTTATTTGTCTTGCCGGTTCGGAGTGGAGCAAGCGCAAGCATATGCAAACAGGGTAGCACCAAGCAACAAATAACAGTAATTCAACGCTAGATAAAGGAAAGGGTTGCAAATAAATACCCCTTCTCAATACTTTTTTTTCACTGTTACGATACAGGATACATGATATAGTACTATGATTTATACAAATACCTATCTTAACGTACCACGCCGCACAATGGAAATTAACAGCCAAATGCCTATTGCCAGCGCTATAAAAAAGAAGACGGTATCAAGCTCTATCCCCCTCACGTGATAAGGTATCGTAGAAATAGAAATAAGAGCAGAAGCGACCAGGAAAGCAGCCATAATAAGTGCAAATGATAGTCGATCGGCAATCTTTTCGAGAGTATCAATCAAAGGTTCAAGACCAAAGATCTCAAACTTAACCTTTCCCTCACCTCGTTTCACC
>CBDAFQ010000009.1:0-20489 GCA_965195275.1 uncultured ANME-1 euryarchaeote
TCTCAAGGCTCCTATCATCTGTGACAAAACAGACCAGTGTAACACAATCCGAGTCTATTTTCAGATCGAAATCCGTAACGACTGCGGCATGCGACGCATCCAGACCGTCAGCAATTCGTATAAATGATGCGAGAACTCTAACTTTCGCTTTGTTTTCCGGACTGAGAGCTGCAAAATGATAATGACTATTCTTTGGATTTGCTTTTCGATGGTATCGCGCAATACTGCCTATGATGTACCGCTCATCAGACGTGAACGGAAATTCTTGCTCGTTTAGTATAAGTATCAGAGAGGATTTGTGGTGTCCTTTTGGACCCTGAGACCAGCCGATGTCGTGTAGAATTGCGGCACATTCCAGCCAGTAGCGTTCCTCTTCACCCAGTAAATGCAGATCACTCAGTTTATCAAAGAGTTCAAGTGCTAACCTTCTAACAGTATCAGAATGCTCCTGATCCGGATCATACTTTCTGGCAATCTCTCGTATCTGCTCCACTCTCGTTTCATACCCCCCTTCTTTTTCACCTCTCTTTTCCATCTTAGCCTCCTCTTCAAAGATAGTATCAAGCGAAACACCACGAAGCAGCATCTGTGCAAAGTTCTCAGGAAGTCCATTAGCTCGTATCGAATCTGCTGCGCCTTCTACATCGTAATCAAGTTTAATAAAATCGACGTAAAAGGAGTTGGGATTTAGTATGGCATAATTAGCCCTCCTGTCACCATCATCGGGCCGTCCAACACTTCCCGGATTTATGAACGTAACACCGTCCACTTCTCGTTTGAACTGACGGTGCGAATGCCCCATGATAACAACGTTTGCACCGGCAACAGAAGCGAGCTCGCTCAGTCGCTCTTCCGAAGTGGAAGGTGTGAGTGGCTCTTCGACCGATTCCGGGCTCCCATGTACCATCAACAGACATTTATCGCCTATACTGATTCTCATCTCACGATCCAATGAGCGAAGAAATCGAATCGACGTTTCGGATAGGTTTTCACCTGCATAATCAAAGGAAATCTGCTTCTGCTTCTTGATTTTACCTCCTTTCTTCTTTTTCTCTTTTCTTAGCACCTTCAAATCGTAGTTACCGATAATGCTAAGGACCGTCTCTGATGATAGTTTCTGAACCACCTCATCAGGAAATGCACCATATCCAAGAAAATCGCCCGCGTTTAAAAAGATCGCTACATCACGCCCTCTCGCATCCTCCATCACGGCATTTAAGGCATGGACGTTGCCGTGTACATCTGCGATGATCGCGATTTTTTGGTGTTCTCCTGCAGATAGGATTAAAGGTTTAATCTCTTTATACCCATTCTCGTCATTTTTCACGTTCCTTTCACCTCTAAGTTCTATGGATAATTTTCTTTAGCTCGTTCCAGAGTTCTTCGAAAGAAGACGTGGCTTTTGAGGATGGTCGCGTGCAGGCAACCGGCTGACGGTAAATACCCATCTTCTCGATGTCCGCGGCGTATGGAATCGGGCATTTCAAGAAATGCCCGTTTTCTTCCATCTCCCTGATGACGTCCTTGTGTACCTTTTTCTGTTGTTCCACCATGGAAAAGAACGGGATGATCCTGGTTTGATCGAGCTTGGATTTATTGAAGAACTTCAGCAACTGCTCATAGGTAAGCTGGGAAAGGGGGGTGGGGACAAACGGTAGGAGGATATAGTCAGCGGCAAAAAAGACGTTCTCTGAGAGCAGGGTGATGTTTGGAGGACAGTCAAGGAATATGAAGTCGTACTCATCTTCAAATGGAGTTAACAGCTCTTTGAGCCACTTCTTAGAGCGTGCCCTGTTGCCGAGTGCGAGATCGAGCTTTCGGTAGGAAAAATCAGACGGAAGGAGGTCCAGGTTCTCGTAATCGCTCCCGCGTATGGCTCTGTCAACCTTCTTGCCGCCTTTTAACAGAGTTTTGGAATTGAACTTCTTGGGTGCTCGTATCCTGAAGTAGTATGACGTCGAGCCCTGAGGGTCCAGATCGCAGAGCAATGTCCTGAACCTGTCACGAGCAGAGAAGTATGCAAGGTTGACAGCAGCAGCCGTTTTCCCGACTCCGCCTTTTATGCTGTATAATGCCAGAATCGTCATTTTAATATCCCTCCTTTGTGATTAATGCATCATCATCTTTAAAAAGTTGTTTAACGAGTTTTGTATTCTTCTTTTGACCGAAAAGCAGGAACTGATCTGAGAACTCAGCCCGTACGTGCTGCTGTCTCATGTTCAGATTCGTGATCAGACCGCCGATTGCGGCCGCAACGAGTATAGCACGGTCCGATTCGGGCACGATCGTATCAAGGTACTCTTTCAATGTTTTCTGCTGAACCGAGAGGTCGTTGAACTCGCCCAGGTTGTCCTGAAATTGCTTCAGTTGTTTTGTCAGAAGTGTGATCTCATCATAGGGGAATAGAGATGCGAAGAACTCCAAGAGATAACGCAGTTTCTTGCACTGTATCCGCAGGCGGTGAAGTTTCTCGTCCGGCAAGTTGTTATCGATCTTCGCTCCGACCTTCATGATCTTTCTGTACCGTCTCCAGATGAAGGCTCGGGCAAGCGTTATCACTGGTTCTTCTGCGTTTACTGGCGTTCGGACAGCCTCATGTGCCTCATCAGGAACGAGGAATGCTTCCCAGTCGCTGACAAGCAGCCGGTAAAAATCGGAGCGCAGCACTTCAACAAATCGTATCAGCTCGTTTTCACGCTGTTTTTCCAAATCCATGAAAAACGGATCGAGACCAGATCTGAGATTTTCGGGCAGCATGGCGAGGTACTGCTCCTTATTGTGCAGGTACACGTCCAGGTCTCTTAGTTTGTTTGAATACTGCCCAAGTACCCGGAAATCCTGCTTGAATCGATCGAGTTCGGCCTCTGGAAACACGTCTTTTATCTGGCTCAGAGCAGAGCGTGTTCGACGCCCGGACACCCGGAAATCGTGGAGAAACTCGGTGTCTATATCTCTGATGACCCCCTCCTCGTTCTGTTTCATGACGTTTAACAGGTAGATCAGGATCTTCCTTGTGGCTGCACTAGCGCCCATATCTCCCGTGAGGGCGACCTTAACTTTGGAGCTGTAGTCTCCAGGTTTTCTTCTGGTCTGCTTGAGCATCAGATCAAATAGATTCTCACAGGGCTCAGCCACTTTGAGCCGCTCTAAAAACTGATGAAAACCACGAAACTCATTCTCATATCCTCGGACCGGGTCCAGCGTAACGGTGCGGATGGGTTCTGTAGAGGCGACATCTCCGTTTAGATTGAGCTCATCTAGATAGACCCGCAGTACTGTTTTTTCATCATTGTTCAGGATATGGAGCTTTTCTCTCCTCTGCACAAATGTTAAAAATGGTAGAAGCGCCCTGACATCCATGCACTCGTTCAACTTCGTCTTCAGCACACAATCAGGAAAGTCCCACCAGAACCGTGCCTCTTCCTTATGCCGCCAAGCGCATTCTGTTACCACTTCAAAGGATTTTAGGTCCTCAAGGTAAAATGTATCTTCCTGCTTCAAAAGAACGAGGTTCTCCTTGTAGAGTAACCAGTCAAAAGAATCAAAATAGCGCTTTCTCATGGTAGTGGGCTGGTCATGTGCAATCTGATAGGATTCCGATACCGTATGGACCAGATCCTGGTGAGTCATGTCTTCAAGCAGCGTAAAAAATATCCTCTTCGCCATTTCTATCTTCCCTCTTGAAAATCATGCGTCACCATGCCAGATTCCTCTGTTATCTATCAACCATGTCTGCGAGTTCAAACGCTCCTCGTCAGGAGCAGGAGTTATGCGCTCATAAGTACCATCAGATAAGAGCCTTCTTGCTTTTACGTTATCCTTCAGGTGAACATTCAGCATATCCTCGATTAATATCTCTTTTAGTTTAGGATCGGGCACGACAAGGAGTACTTCTATCCTTCTCTTGATGTTTCTTGGCATCATGTCAGCACTGCCTATCAACACATTATCACTTCCTCCGTTTCTGAAGTAATATATCCTTGCATGTTCAAGGAATCGCCCAATTATAGAGGTTACAGTTATATTTTCACTCACGCCTTTTAGACCCGGTCTCAGAGCGCACAGACCACGCACGTTGAGTTCGATTTTCACACCAGCTATCGAAGCTAGATAGAGCGCCTGAATTATGCCCTTATCAACAAGACCGTTGAGTTTTAAGGCTATGTATCCATCTCCTGTCAATTTATGAGCCTCTATCTCCATGTCGATACGTTTTATAACCTCTTTTCTGAGCGTCGCCGGAGCTACCACGAGACGGTTATAGTCACTCGTCTGTGAATATCCGGTGAGGAAGTTGAAGAGCTCAGTAAGTTCTGATCCGACTTCGGGATTGCAGGTTAGATAAACGAGGTCCGCGTAGATTGTTGAAGTAACTGCATTGAGGTTTCCGGTACTTACAAGTGAATAACGCATGATCTTCTCACCCTGTTTTCTCACGATAAGAAGTATCTTTGAATGCACCTTGAGATCCTCAAGCCCATAAACCACGTGTACGCCCTCTTCCTCCAGAACCTTTGCCCAATGTATATTTGCCGCCTCATCAAATTTCGCCTTCAACTCTACAAGTACAGCCACATCTTTACCATTCACTCTTGCACGCAATAGTGCATCTATAACCGGTGATTTCTTATCGATCCGGTAGATCGTGGTCTTAATAGCTAAAACAGCCGGGTCTTCTGCGGCCTGGTTAAGCAGGTTCACTAACACATTGAAACTATCATAAGGGTAATAAAAGACCCAATCTCGCTTTTCTATCGTAGAAAAGATGTCTTGGCCCACACAAAAAGCAGGAGGGAGGTATGGTAAAAAGGGAGTATCCTTAAGATCGGGTCTATCAATATCAAGAAACTGCCAGAAATCCATGATCGATAGTGGCATTTTAACCTCATATACAAGATCGTCAGTAAGTCCGAGGTTGCAAATAAAGAGGTCCTTCAAATCAGCCGGCATCGATCTATCGAGCTCTAGCCTTATAGGAAAACCGGTCCTCCTTGACACTATACCTACTTCCATAGCGGTTAGAAGATCCGGTGCAAGATCATTTGATACCGTTATCTCTGCATTTCTTGTTATCCTGAATGGGTAAGAGGCAACAATCTCCAAGCCGGGAAATAACTTATCTATCTCGGATGCAATGATATCCTCTATGAAGACAAGATTTATCTCTCTTTTCTGTTCGCTTTTGGTCTTCGATTTTTTTCTCCTGTCCGGTATCTCAACCAGTCTTGGAAAGAGATCAGTGGGTATCTTAACCCGAGCATACTTCTCATTGTTCTCGGGATCACGGACGATTACAGCAAGGTTGATGCTGAGATTTGAGATGAAAGGGAAAGGGTGTGCAAAATCCATAGCAAGAGGCGTAAGTGTCGGAAAGATAGAATCATCAAAGTAGTTTCTGATAAAATTGTGTTGATTCTTATCAAGGTCTTCAACCTTTTTAATCACTATTCCTTCATTCAATAACTCTGGAATTAGCTCTTCCTTCCAGCATTTTGAGTATCGCTTCAGAAGCTTTTTAACCACTATTCTTATGGCCGCAAGCTGTTCCTGTGGTGTCATGCCATCGGGTGGTGCTTTGAGAGCGCCTTCTAACAACTGCTGTTTCAAGCCAGAAACCCGCACCATAAAAAATTCATCGATGTTGCTACCGCATATAGCAAGGAACTTAATCCGCTCTAAAAGCGGGTGTGTTCGGTCATTGGCCTCCTCAAATATCCGCTCATTCACTTTTAGCCAGCTCAGTTCTCTGTTAATATATAGTGCGGGATCATCGAGCAGTTTCATCTCCTCTTCTGAGGTAACGATCTGTTCCATGCTATCAATACTATCACTCATAATGTTCCCTATTTTCCTAGGTATCGTTTAACCGTTTCTCATCAAGGATCATCTCCAGGTATGATCTCTGGCTTATCTTCTCGGATGAGAGTTCGAGTTCATTAAGAAGCATAAAAATCTCATTCTTCTTCTTCATATATTCCGCATCATTGCTTGCTTTTCCTTCAACTTCTATGAATTCTCCCAGTCCTTCCACTTCATCCAGTGTTACAATCAAATCACCAAGAAGGTACGTCTTCCTCTGTTTCTTTACCTCACATAGCACATAAAAACCAAGTTCAGCGAGTATTTTTTGCATTTCCCGGGCGGATTCTATTCCGCTCTCTATTTCCTCCCTGCTTGTTGTTTCATCATCTTTTTTAGGGCCTTTGTAAGTTAATCTGTACTTACCATCTGCATCTCTGACCCGAAGAGCACCCCCGTTCCTGAAAATCTGTGTATCATGATGGTCAAAATAAAGATCCAGCTCTGTCTTCTCGCCCTTATACATACCTTTAAGCCCTTTTAGCCGCTCCTCCATCTGCCCTATATTGTTTATCTTAAGCTTTGTTTCTACTTCTATCATCAGTAATACTATTATTTTTACGTTATTAAGTTTTTTGTTTGTGTCATGGATAAACTCTCGGGACAAAGTTGTACTGGGATAAATCCGGTTGCTGGTAATCCCCAGCGTCCTGGCGAGGTGGTAGCTCTATCGGTTCGGGCGTTAAATCCTCGTATGGGATCAAACTGAGCAAGTGGGAGATGACGTTCAGACGGGCATGACGTTTGATATTGGCATCGACAAGATACCAGGGTGCGTGTGGAGTGCTGGTGTGCTTCAGCATCAAATCACGCGCTTTTGAGTAGGCCACCCATCTGGTGCGTGCCTCCAAGTCCATAGTGCTCAGCTTCCAACGGCGGCGCGGGTCGTGAATACGCTGCTCGAAGCGCGCTTCCTGGGTTTCATCGCTGATGTCCAGCCAATACTTGATCAGTGTAATCCCCGAGCGAACTAGACCCATTTCATATTCGTTGACGCTGCTCATGAATTCAAGGTATTCTTCTTCCGTGCAGAAATCCATCACTTTTTCTACTCCAGCCCGGTTATACCAGCTCCGGTCGAACAGCACCATCTCACCTGCCGAAGGTAAATGAGGGATATAGCGTTGGAAATACCATTGCGTCTTTTCTTTCTCGGTTGGCGTTGGCAGCGCAACTATACGGGCAACACGCGGGTTGAGCCGGTAAGTGATGCGTTTGATGGTGCCGCCTTTTCCTGCGGAATCAATCCCCTCAAAGATCACCACAATTTTTAAGCCCTTGTGTTGGATCCAACCCTGGAGCTTGACTAGCTCTATCTCCAATTTGGCCAGCTCGCGCTCGTACGCTTTGCGCTTCATCTTCTTTTTATTGTTACTCATAATAATTATCTACTTAGTATGTTGGAGTTAAATAATTACGCCCAAAAATCAGCAGGTTATTCCCCCAGAGAGAGACAAAGACTGTGTGAACGAAAGCACATATTTTTCGCTATTACCATAAAACAGATTGAACATATTCAATAGCTATAAACATAGATTTGTAAATGTCCGGTATTTTACCATCTTGGGACGATACATCAAATAGTCAAAGGCAATCGGCTAACAAAGCCATTGCAGGGGGAAATAGTGGCTGTGACTAAAGAAACAAGTTCAACTAACCTTAAGAACCTGCTCCAGCGGTACTTGCCGATCCTGAGATGGCTGCCCGAGTACAAGCCCTCCTGGCTGCGCTACGATCTCATTTCGGGACTGACCATCTGGGCGGTGCTAGTACCGCAGGCAATGGCTTATGCCGGGATTGCCGGAGTGCCCCCGATAATGGGGCTATATACCCTCCCCCTACCACTGTTTTTTTATGCCATTTTCGGCACGTCACGCAGGCTGGTTGTGGGACCAGATTCGGCGGTGGCGCTGATTTCCGCCAGTGCCGTTGGCGCAGTGGCTGCTGTTGGTGCGGCTGAGTATCTGGCGCTAACATCGGCGATGGCGATAGCGGTTGGAGTATTCTTCATAGTGTTTGGAATACTGCGGATGGGATGGATAGCCAACTTTATCTCGATCCCGGTGATGTCCGGTTTTCTCGAGGGGGTTGTCATGGTCACAATCATAGGTCAGGTGCCCAAGCTGTTTGGCATTGAAGGCGGAGGTGGCGATTTCTTTGATAAACTCTGGGTGATTATCCAAGCGCTGCCCGATACCAACCTGACAACGCTGGCACTCGGTGTTGGCAGCCTCGTGTTAATCTTTGCTATCGGGCGGTATGTGTCGAAATTGCCGGCTGCACTCATAACCCTTATTATTTCCATTGTGGTTGTTTCAGCCCTGGACCTGACGGCTAAAGGCGTTGACGTGATCGGAACGTTTAGCACCGGCTTGCCGCCCATGAGTTTGCCAGACGTGAGCCTAACAGAATATATAGCTATTATTCCTGGCGCTCTGGCAATACTTCTGCTTGGCTACGTAGAGACGCTTGGCGCCGCCAAAACCGCTGCCTCGAGTGGTGGCGGGAAAATCGATCCCGATCAGGAGTTGGTTGCCCTAGGCGCTGCTAATCTGGGCGCGGGCTTAAGCATGGGATTTGTTGCTGCCGGCAGCCTGTCGAAGACATCGGTAGCTATGGGGGCGGGTGGTAAGACTCAGATCAGCCATATCGTCAGCGGCATCCTAGCGATCCTGACATTAGTTTTTCTAATGCCGCTATTTACCAACCTGCCTGACGCGACACTGGCGGCCATCGTGATCGTGGCGCTGATTGGTCTTGATCAGACTGCCAAACTCAAGAAAGAACTGAAACTCAGTCGTACAGAGTTTACGCTGGGCATGATCTGTTTCTTTGGTGTGCTTACCCTCGGCGTGTTGCAGGGCGTAGGTCTGGGAGTTGTCCTCTCGCTTCTGGTGTTGATCAAGAAGGCAAGCCACCCGGGCACAGCCGTTTTGGGCAGAGTACCCGGTGAGAGGACCTATTACCGCGACATCCAGCGACGAACTGATGCAGAAACGATTCCCGGGCTGCTTATCTTCCGCTTTGATGCCAGACTCATATTCTTCAATTGCAACTTTTTTGCTAGTGAAGTGAAGCGCTGTATTGCCGAAGCCAAGGAACCAGTGAAAACTGTTCTGATTGACGCAGAAGCCATGAACGATATTGACATCACAGGCGCAGATCGGCTGATAAAGCTGAACACGGAACTGAACAGTAAAAATATTGTTATGTTCCTCTCCCACGTGAGGGATCCACTGCGAGACAAGATGCGCAGAATGGGGGTTGAAGATGCGATTGGGTCTGATCACATCTACGAAACTACCCGAGACGGTGTCGACGCTTTCGTCGCATCAAGGAAAACGCTGCAGGGTAGTGTGCGATAAGAGCAACTGCGTCCATATGACTATCTCGGGGAGACATAAAGTTTGTGGTTTAAGTCACTTTCTTCGCAACTAGTTCAATAGCACGAGCAACACTTGATATTGGCCTTATCGTTGCTACTGGGATACTAACCACCTTTTCAACTGTTGAACTGACGATTGGTGCACATACAAGTGCGGATGCACCGTCCCGTTCTGCTTTTATTGCTGCTATTATCGCTTCTTCAATGCTCGTAACTGCATATTCCTTTAGGTCAAAAATATCTTTCCCTACTTTTGTTGTCGTTTTTTCTAATACTTCCAAACATCCGCGCGAGCAAACAATAGCGATAAAATTCTTCTCCTTCTTTGCATGGCCACTTTCTAGCTCCTTTATCGTAAATAGTATCCTTCTGAATGTACGCAAGTTCGGGTCCCGCTCGCCGGAGATGATTTTGTAAAGCGTGCTTGCAGGAATGCCCGATCTTTCACTGAATTCGCTTATGCTAATACCAAGTTTCTGTTTGAGTATCGATGTTAATAATGGTGCTAATTCTTTATCATGCCTGAATATTTCGGTCACTATTTCGTCGAGAATGTTCATATTTTATAAAATAGCTATTAAACAAATAAACATATATTATAGCAAAACTATAGGATCAATAATTGCCTTTGGCTATCTACCTTTATAGTGGTGAAATCCTCTCAATCGGACATTTTCATCATTTACTAATATTTCGATAGGTTGTTCCTGCCGGTTGTCATTTATCTATCTAATGATGTCGGACATCCTTTCCAGAGGCTTCTCTTTGAGCCGTTGGGCGATTACAATGAAATCGTCCCGAGTGAGGGGGATCGTTCGTTGTCCACGAAATGGTAGTTAAAATTATAAATAAGACTGTTTTTCCCGCGAGGTTCAATAATAAGCTTCAATAAATATGGGTCTTCTCTGGCATAAATTTTGCAGTGATCTGCAGTCGTTCACGATTAACTTTTTTTCTTTCTGCCATTGCGGTGATAGTATACGAGGATTATGTGCTGAAGCTACAATCACTATATCTGCCCGCTCTAATTTTATTCCCATTTTTATCTCCCCCTGCATTTAAGATATAATTTTGTCTTATAATTACAAACAGTTCCCGGTACCACCACCGATTTACCGTTTTTTGTTTTCACTCATATCTCAACGCCTCTATCGGCTTCAACTTGGAAGCGCGCCATGCAGGATAAAGCCCGCTTAGCACGCTCGTTCCTACTCCGAACGCAATACCAACGAATACATAAAGGATGCTTGAAGGAGCAAACAGATATGACGCTTCATGTAATATCAAGACGTCCACTAAGAAACCAGCACCGAAGCCCAAAATCGCACCTATTACGCCACCTATCGCACCCAGGATCAACGATTCAAAGAGGAACATCCGCAGTATCTCACGTTTTGACGTTCCTATTGCACGCATCACCCCTATCTCCTTCGTTCGCTCCACCGTGGACATCATCATTACGTTAAGGATGCTCACACCTGCAACCACGAGTGAGATAGCGCCAATGCCAAGCAGGAATATGGAGATCGTATTGAACAGTCCCTTTATACCTTCCACAATCATCTTCAGCTCCATCACCATTACAACTTCCTCTTTCTTGTTCAATCGAGCTTCAATCTCCGCCTTTGCACCTTCTACGTCCTCTATCTTTTCCACCTTCACAATCACCGAGTTGTAGCCTGTGGTATTATACATCGACTCGAACATCTTATCTGAGACAATGATGGCATTATCCGGATTTATGTCGAACCCTACTCCTCTTTCCGCCAAGATACCAACGATCCTTGGCTTCTGACTTTGTAGCGCTGCCCGTTCTCCTACCCGGAGTTCATAATTGTCCGCGAGTCTTGAGCCGACCATACAGTTTAGGGAGCCGTGTTTAAGAAACTGCCCCGCCTCTTTCTCCAGCAGTTTCGGGATGTCCTCGCTACGCATACCATAGACCATAACAAACGTTGACTCGCCGTTTAGTGTTGCCTTATCCCCCATTGACTGTACCGGGATAGCTTCTGCTACTTTCTCTATCTTCTCGAAATTATCATCAGAAATCGCTTCTTCGCCATATGGGTAGACTACGAGCTCATTTCCTATCATGCACAACTGCTCAGAGACGGCGAGCTGAACACTGTTTCCTAGGATACCCAGTGCGGTTATTGCCAGCACACCTATCACAATTCCTAGGATTGCGAGCACAGACCTGAACTTATGCCTTGCGAGGTTCCGTTTTGCGAACTCGAAGAAGATCATTTTATCTTGTGTAATCTTGTGGTTTTATAGAAACACGCCATCACTATCTATCCTCCCATCAACAAGCCTGAATGTGCGTTTAGTATACGAAGCAACCTGCGGGTCATGCGTAACTATGATAATAGTCTTTCCGCGCTCGTTCGTCTCTTTCAGGAGCTGCATAATGTCTCTGCTCGTCTTCGAGTCAAGATTACCAGTAGGCTCATCGGCAAGAATTATATCCGGGTCATTTGCCAGTGCACGAGCAATAGCAACACGCTGTTGCTCGCCTCCTGAAAGCTCGTTTGGTTTGTTCTCGCCCAGTTCCTCATCCAATCCAACAGAGCTCACGAGCTCTTTGCTCTTTTCCTCGTGCCCGTTCACGCCCTTTAATATCATCGGGTACTCAATGTTCTCAAGTGCAGTTAATGTGGCTATGAGGTTAAACTGCTGAAATACAAATCCTATTTTATCACGCCTTATCTTAGTCAACGCTTCATCATCCAGTCCATTGATGTTCTCACCACCGACCTCTACCGTACCTTCTGTCGGCGTGTCCAAACACCCGATGATATTGAGGAAAGTTGTCTTTCCCGAGCCAGAAGGGCCCATAACCGAAATGAACTCGCCGGCTTCTATGCTTGCCGTCACATTATCAAGTGCTTTGACGCTCCCGCGAGGAAGCTCATATACTTTTGTTACTTCTACAAGCTCCACCACATTCATCTCTTCTTCCATGAATACGCAATCATGCCAATGACTATTATCGCAATCACAATGACCACTGCAATCATCGGAACTGGCAATTCACCTGTACTTGCGATCCCCTGAGAGCTTTCAATCGAGATGTATTCGTGCTCCGAGAAAAGAATACCATCTTCATCTTTGTATTCAATGATAAGCGGCACCTGCGTTTCATTTCCACCCATCTTTACATTGAGTTCGAAACTGCTGAAATCGTCCGCGTTGAGCAAGCCCACGAAATAGGCCTTGTATGGCTGCATTGCTTCTATGCCTTCCGTATCACCCACCTTCATAACCACGCTATTCGCTGCTTCTAAACCCGCATTGTTTATGTCGCCTGTGATCTTATACACATTCATCCCGGGCATGGATTCCACTTCGATACCGGTGAGGATGAGTTCCGCGCTCTTTTTGCTCTCCGTCACATTCAAAGGCACGCTCAAATCGGTATACTGGTAGTTATCGCCGTTTTTAAATTGTAACTTGAAGTTCAGGACACAATCACCACTCTCTTGCGGTGTGAAATAGAAAGCGGCAACTTCTGAGTCGTCTGCCGATAGCGTGCCGATGAAGACTTCCGCGGGCATCACGTCTTTATCCTCGGTAACGATCTTCACGGCTGTAACGTTATTTGGTCTGGAATTACCGACAACGAGTTCGATCTTTGCTCGCTCACCTCTAAAAAAATCTTCCGGAACGTCCTTAACGCCGATGATTAAAGGAGAACTGTCCACAGTCACCGGAAAGGAATATCTTATGCTCTGGGCACCTTCACCATTTACTATTACTTTTGGATAATATATGCCGTCGGGACAACTCGCCTTTATAGTGAACGTGAGGCTTAGAGCACCTCCAGGTCCTAAACTACCAGGGTTAAAGTACGAATCGCTCAGCACTTTGAGTCCCTGACTTAACATCTGTACCTCTTTTATGTTTACGCTTTTATACAATTCCATATTCTTTATCGTCACAGTTATCGTACCTATATCGTTGCACATGAGCGCTGTTGGGTTAACCTGGCAGTCTGTGATCATAACAGAAGCTTTCTGCTCGCCTGTTACTGAACTAACTGCGCTGACGCCAGATGTTGCGACAGCAATGACAAAAAAGAATAATAGCAAAAAAATAAATGTGGGGATCGTTTGGCGCATTCACATCACCCCCATCTGGTAGATCGTCCACAGAACGTAAACAGCCACTGGAACCGCAACGGTGATCAATGCGTTCTTCGTAGATAAATTTCGCGCATGTTTCAGCCCGAACACCCAGATGTTCGCACTCCACAGCATGAAGAGGATACTGATTGCATATGAAAGCTGCACCATTGGACTTTTCAGCAGTGGTTCGAGTGCTTCCGCCATCTTTGCCGGGTCTGTTACTACGGGAATCTGCGCGGTCGAAACGATATAGTAGAGGAATATAGCACTTATTATTCCGCTAATTATCATCGGTATGTAACCGTATCCAACGAATTCGAGTGTTCGCTTGAAATTCCCCTCACCTTTGAATATGCAAGATATGCCGAAGAATATAGCTGTAAAGACAACCCAGAGGATGAATGAAACTATCACTGCAGCGATAGCACTGCTAATAGGTATGAACGAAAGAAACGCTTGTGCCTCAGGTGGAACTGTTCCCCTGAGCATTTCAGCAGTTAATCTGCCCATAAAATAAGCGCCTATACCACTGATTATACCGATAATCAAAACGATAAACGCTGGTATCTTCAGACCTACTTCTTCCTCCTTCTTAGCGTCAAAAAATTTGTTCGGATTCGTCAATATTTCTATCATTTTTATTCCCCTATTTCAAATACAAAGACTATTACCTTATATAGCATAACAAACAAAGATGCACGAGCTAAAACGGGGGGGTGGGTGAAAAGATTGGGTTACGGGTTAGGGATAGCGGTTCTTGCTCTTGTAATCTGTTTTATAGCGTTTTTCTATCTAACGGGTCTCTTTGTGAGTGGTTTAGGCTCTCTTGCGAAACGATTCAACGTGCCCGAATCAGTTGCAGGCGCTTCTGTAGCCGCTATGGTGAGCAGTGCACCGGAAATGGGTGCGTCCGTATTCTCCGTTGTGGAGGGGCATCCGGATATAGGTCTGGGGACAATCGTCGGCTCGGCCATCTTTAATATCACATTATTGGTTGCATTCTCCTTCTGGGTGCGAAAATGCGTTCTCGATGAGAAAGTGCTCAAACGAGATGGCGTATATTACCTCCT
This sequence comes from uncultured ANME-1 euryarchaeote, assembly GCA_965195275.1. Taxonomy (GTDB): domain Archaea; phylum Halobacteriota; class Syntropharchaeia; order Alkanophagales; family Methanospirareceae; genus Methanophaga. The sequence goes on from CBDAFQ010000009.1 coordinate 14,442, forward strand.
CGTTGTGATTGTTACGGTAGTGACGATCATGGATGGCGTTTTGACACAATGGGAGGCTTTATCCTGGTTCTTGCTTTATATCGTCTATTTCATCTGGCTTTTTAAGGATGCGATTAAAGGGAAGTTCGTACCCAAAGAGGAGTTTAAGTATGTATCAACACGGAAGGCGATTATTTATACAGGAATAGGTGTTGCTGGTATCGCTGTGAGTGCGGATATAATGGTTAAGTCAACAGTATATATTACTGATACTTTAGGTTTATCGCAATCGCTATTTAGCTTGATTATTATCGCGATTGCAACTTCAATACCCGACCTTTTCGTGTCTGTAGATGCGTCAAGGAAGGGTATGGGGAGCTTAGCCGTTTCTAACGCACTGGGCAGTAATATTTTCGATCTCCTAGCTGGAATAGGTTTGCCTTTTAGTTTCGTTGCGGTAACTTATATTCAGGGCAACATAGGACTATCTGCGTTCTATCTCTTATTATCCGTCTTCGTCTTCTTAGGCATAATTATCTTCAGGCGAAGTTTAGGTAAGAAAGAGGCAGTTGTATTGGCTGCTGTTTATGGTAGCTATCTTATTATTCTTGTGCTCTGGGGCATTTAATTTCTTCTGTGTTAATCAGCGTTAATCTGTGCCTATAATGGATTTTAGTTTGTTCTTAACCGCCTTATATACAGCCTCGCCCATGCGAACGCTACTGCGGGACCAATGATGTTTGCTACAACCACGCCCCACCATACGCCAACCACTCCCAGTTCGAGATTGAAAGCGAAAAGAAGAGCAAATAACGGCATTAGGATTAGCGTACGCAAAAGCGTGACTGCCAGTGCGTACATCCCTTTCCCTGTTCCTTGAAAGAGCGAAGAAGAGAGCATTCCAAAGGATACTGATGGGTAAAAAAGACTCATTATCCTAAAAAACAGTGTCAGCTCGGGAGCTAAATGTGCCGCCCCCTCAGAATATGTGAATATCATAGCTATCTGAGGTGCAAGAATGAAGGTTGCCACACCTATAACTAGCTCTATCACGAGACCCACCTTTGTTGCATAGAGATGTGCAATACTTACCTTTTCATATGCGTGCGCACCAAAAGCAGCTCCGGTCACCGATACAACGGCAGTAGCGATACCCATAAGCGGCAATATTGCTATTGTTACTACCCGCCACCCTGTTGAATATATTGCTACGGAATCGGTGTTGCCCACTTTTACTAATATGAGATTTATTATCAATATGGTTAACGATATAGCGAGCTGCATCACGGAAGCAGGCAGAGCAACCCTGAAAATATCCTTAACAATGTCTTTATCGAATTGGAACCCACTGAACTTGAATGATACGTACGTGTCCTTTTTGAAAAGCAGCCAGTTTAGCATGATAAATGATGTAATGGCCAGCGATATGAGTGTGGCCCATGCAGCACCGGCAACTCCCAGACCCAAAGTGTAGATGAAAATCGGGTCCAGGATAATATTCAGACCTGCACCCAATGCCATAGCGTACATGGCTCGCTTGGCGTCTCCTTCACTCCGCAGTATAGCATTTGCTACGTTAGTGAAAAATATGAATATACTGCCGGCGAAGAAAATCTGGGCATAGGCTATTGCCATATCCGCCGTCTTACCGGCACCTATCAGAACAAATAGCTCGTCAGTAAAGGCATAAAGCGGTATGGTAAAAAGAACAGTGAGTAACAGCATCATAATGAGTGTATGAACGGCCACGTTGTCTGCACCCAGCTTATCTCGGGCACCGATCCTACGTGATATGGCAGACCCGGCACCTACACCTAACCCATTTGACAGTCCAATAGCCAGAAAGAAGAAAGGGAAGACGAAACCAATAGCTGCGAGCGCATCCGCACCAAGACCAGAAACCCAAATGGCATCCACGAGATTGTAGATTGTTTGCAGTGACATAGCTGCGATCATAGGTAATGCAAGTTTGATAATGGCTCTTTTCGGATCGCCAAGTAACATCGCCACGCCTACCGTTTTCTTTTCCTGCGATGCCGCATCAGAAATGGCCATCTCTGGTACTGTATTGTCCATATACCGCTGTATTCTGTTTATTTGGTTTGCTAAGCAAGATTACACAGCTTCCCTCTTTTAACGCTCTCGTTTAAAATAGTATTTGTATGGCAATGGTAAAAAAGCACAACTGTCGAGAAGAAGCTGCATCATAGATTCTCGATAAGGCCACCTCCACGATTTGGGGTAATCCTACTGTGAAATGCGCGGATGGTAACACCCACGTGTTAAGCTCGCAGGACAACGTAGGAAAATCCAAGAACCCTGCTCAGATCAACTGCTAGCCCGGATAAGAACGCCATGAAGGAAAACGTCCACGTACCGTTCTAAGACGAGGTGGGACAAGTAATCGCCCTATTCTTAATCTGTGATTTAACGAGATTAACACCTGAGTTAGGAGTTAGTAATTTGGGATTCCCGCTCACTTCTTCCTTACTCTCTGGTTATGGTGGCACCTTTTTTGGCGACTGCGGTTATTTCATCGGTAAGTCCCGATGTAGTTGCAATTTTAATTGTATATTCTGTTTTAGGATCCCATTTACGGACTATTGTTTTCTCAGTGGGTTTTAGTACATCAATTTTTTTATCAGTTTCCATTTTAACAGCCTCTCCGTTTACGCAGATCTCTTTTATCTCCGTATTTTCCCCACTCCTAACAGTAAGTTTTATTTCCTCTTGCTTTTCATCAAACTTCACCTGATCTATAGTAATTGCCGGCGACAATAGCGTTGTTTCAGCGGTAAGACCTGTTGCAGTTGCTACTTTAATCTTATATTCGGTTTTAGGATCCCATTTATAGGGTTGCGGGACCACAACGAAGTTTTCGGGACCAATTGTAACATTCTTAATATCGAAAGCCTTTTTGTTTACATATATCCTATCCACCGTAATTTTAGAATCGCCACCATTTCTTATGGTAATAGCAACTTTCTCAAAAGGGAATCTTACATTTTCAATAGTAATCTCAGCAGCATGTTCAGCCCGCTTCTCCGCTGCTGTTTTTGCTCCAAAGTAGAATCCAACAACGATGCCTGTAAGTTCAATATACGCCAGGGCAATATGTGTTAACTCAAACCCATAAATAATACTTAAAACCGCTAAAACTGTGAAACCAACGACTAACATCGCCGCGAGAGCTCTCCTCATCTCTCCCTTGTCAAGCTTAGAATCCGGGAACCAGCCGAGTATAAGCGTTACAAAAAAGGCAAGTATAACCGCAAGCATAGCCAGAAATATTCCCAAACTGGAGATCTTAGAACTTGGCGTTTTGACAGTTACGGTGAGTACTCCTCCAACGTCTGTAGCTGTTGCGTTAGAAGCAGTAATTACACCGGAGATTTGATAACTCTTTTCAGTAGAATTAGAAGGTACTGCCACATCGTAGGAGACCGTTTTAGTTTCTCCAGCACTTACAGATTTCCAGGTCCATTTTAAATCAGAAGCATCAAATATCGCTCCTGCACTGTCGGCACTAACAACAGTCCAGTCAGTTGGAATCACTTCATCCAATTCAAAATCAGTCTTATTTTGATTTAGATTCTGATTCAGTGTAACCTGAACTTTAAACGTAGAACCAGGAGTTATATCATCTTTACAAATAATATCTCTAGTTGCCGTGAATGTGGGGTAAGTAGCTTCTCCATGTGTGCTTATCACCGGTAAAACGAAGACGAGTATAAAAAGTATCGCCACAACCATTGAAACTTCCTTTTTTCTAACCGGACTTAAACTTATTCTCATTTATATATCTCCTATGCCTACATTTTAGGGTTTGATGCATGTGCCCCTATGCACATACACTATACACTTATAAAAGGATATATAAAAGCTTTTCGGTTTTTCGGATCTCACACTAACACAAGATTACTTCTATAAACCACTGCATCGTATTCTTTGCGACCCAAAAGCTGCTCGATTTCGCGTGATTGCGCTCCTTTTATCTTTTCAATATCGCTGCTTGAGTAGTTTGTGATGCCGCGAGCGAATTCCACACCTTTGGCGTCAACAATGCTTACGGGATCGCCAAAGATGAACTCATATTCAACACCGACGATCCCAGAAGGGAGCAAGCTACCGCCTTGTTTGACCAATGCGGTCTTAGCACCTGCATCCACTTTGATTTTGCCCTTTGGCGAAGCAGAGAAGAGAATCCAATGCGCTCTATCGTTTATCCGCTCCTGTTTTGGTATGAATAAAGTACCAACAGGCGCACCTTCTATAATCCGCATGAGAATGTTCTCTTCACCACCGTTTGCGATGATCATGGGGATACCTGCTTTCATGGTTACTTTAGCGGCTTGTATCTTCGTTTTCATACCACCGACACTCGTTTTACCGCCTGTTTCCGCAATACGTTCGATCTCATCTGTTATCTCGTCCACAACGGGTATGAATTCCGCTTTCGCACTCCGTTTAGGGTTATATGTGAACAAGCCGTCTATGTCAGAGAGTAAAATAAGTAAATCCGCACCGAGGTTGCTTGCCACCAATGCGGATAAAGCGTCGTTATCGCCAAATTTCAGCTCGTCAACAGCTACGGTGTCGTTCTCATTGATTATTGGAATTACTCCGGACTTAAGCAATGTAATCAAGGTATTTCTAATGTTGAGGTACCGCTGTCTGTTGACGAAGTCACCGTATGTCAGCAAGACCTGGGCGATTGTCTGTCCAAATCGAGCGAAATAGCAGTCATAGGTACTCATCAGGACGCTTTGACCAACGGCAGCAGTAGCCTGTAATACCTTTACGTCACGGGGTCTTTGCTTCAGGTCAAGTTTACCGATACCCGCACCGATAGCGCCAGACGTCACTACAATGACTTCTTTATCTTGACTTTTCAATTCGGATATCTCTTTAACGAGCTTTTCCACTTTCCCTGGCTCAAGCCGGTAACTCTTATCCGTGAGATTGCTGGTCCCTATCTTTATTACGATCCTCTTCGCTTTTGATATAGCTTTCCTATCCATGTCCTTACTGACGGCTTCTGTTCTTATATGGAATATAAAACACTTTGACTTTTACACTTTGCACTTTGCACTTTGCATTGTCTGCTCATTGTACAAAGAGGCCGATAATATCCGCTCTTGCTATTAGCCCTACCAATTTCCCTTCGTCATCTACCACGGGAATTCGATTAAAATCGTCTTTATGCATTAGCCGGGCAGCATCAGAAACAGAGTCATCAGGTGAAATCGTTACCGGGTCTTTTGTCATCACGTCCTTTACAGATCCTTCGAATAGTGTCTCGATTTCAGCCGGGATTTTCTCTACCTTCTTCCTGTATGCGGTCAGAGAGAAGACGGGGAAAGGATTAAGCGGATCTATATCGGGGAATGGGACTGTTGCAGTCAATTTCATGATGTCCGCTTCACTAATCACGCCAATAACCTTTCTCTGATCATCAATGACAGGCGCACCGCTAATCTGACTCTTTCTAAGCGTTTTGGCTGCTTGATGTACTTTATCACTGGGCTTGAATGCTATAACCGCGGTAGTCATAAGATCTCTAACTTTAACAACTGTTTCTGCTTGCATTGGCTCACCCTTCATTATAGATCACAGAGAGAAGTGATTATATCCGCTCTGGCAACGATTCCGACTAATTTACCCTTACCATCCAAAACAGGCAATCTATTGAAACCTGTAGAGTACATAATCTGCGCGGCATCATCAATTAACGTATCCGGCGCTATAGTCTTGGGATTCTTTGACATCGCGTCCTTCACTTTCATCTCGCTCACTTCTTCGATGTCTCGCTTCACATCCTCTAATTCCTCGCTATGCAAATGTAAAATGTCCATAGCAGAAAAGAACGGCGTGTACCAGTGAAAATTGTCTAATAGCTTTAAAATATCTGATACACTAACCACCCCAACTACCTCTTTTCGGTCATTGACCACCGGCACACCTGCTATACTATTCTCTTTTAATACAGTTGCAATATTTAACACGGTCTCGTTCTCCGTCACCGTAATCACATCTCGTGTCATAATCTCTTCAACTTTTTCTTTCATT
>CBDAFQ010000010.1:0-3046 GCA_965195275.1 uncultured ANME-1 euryarchaeote
GTAAATAAACGCCCAGGTCGGGATTTGAACCCGAGTCCGAGCCTCGACAGGGCTCAATGATAGGCCGCTACACCACCCGGGCATTTATTCGTTCTGATGACAATAATATACATTATTAATATACTTATATCTTTACGAAACATGTTTAGATTCTTCTAACAAAAAGAAGAGACAGAGGTGATAAGAGTATGGCAACAAGAGGTAAGAAAGCAGCAGAAAAGGTAAAATTATTGATGGACAAGACGGAGCATATAAGAAACATAGGCATCATTGCCCATATAGACCACGGAAAGACAACTTTGACTGACAATCTCCTTGCAGGAGCTGGAGTAATATCGAAAGAATTGGCGGGCGAGCAACTATTTACAGATTCCTATTATCTGGAGCAAGAGAGGGGGATAACGATATTTGCTGCAAATGCATCCATGGTTTATGATTACAACGGTGAGGAATTCCTCATAAACCTTATAGATACGCCCGGTCATGTCGACTTTGGAGGAGACGTGACGAGGGCGTTAAGAGCAGTCGATGGCGCTGTGGTTGTTGTTGATGCCGTGGAGGGCGCTATGCCGCAGACCGAGACAGTTCTGAGACAGGCAATGAAAGAAAACGTGAAGCCCGTTCTCGTCATCAACAAAGTTGATCGGATGATAAACGAGCTGAAAGTAGATGTGCAAGAGATGCAAACACGGCTGGGTAAGATAATAGACAAGGTAAACAAGCTGATGTTGGGAATGAGAAAGGATAAATTCGCGGAATGGAAACTGGATGCCACTAAAGGCAATGTCGCTTTTGGCTCTGCCCTCTACAACTGGAGTATAAGCGTTCCAACAATGAAGGCTAGCGGTATTGGCTTTGGCGACGTCTATGAGTACTGCAAACGGGAAGACATGAAGGAATTAGCGATAAAGTGCCCCGCATATGAGGCAGTTCTTGGTATGGTGATAGATTATCTCCCCAATCCTTTAGAAGCACAAAAATATCGTGTTCCTGTGATATGGCGTGGCGATGCCGAGAGCGAGATAGGGAAAAGTATGGCAAAATGTGATAGAGCAGGCAAAGTCGCTTTTATGGTGACCTCTGTTATGGTGGACCCGCATGCAGGCGAAGTAGCCACCGGGCGACTGTTTAGTGGAACCGTGAGTCGGGGCAAGGAATTAATCATTTCTGGCGCGTATAAAACGAACAGAATTCAGCAGGCATGCATATTTATGGGTTCAGAACGTGTAGAAGTGGATAATGTGCCTGCGGGTAACATAGCGGCAGTTGTGGGCCTTAAAGATGCAGCAGTTGGCGATACGCTTTCCACTGTGGAGATGGCACCATTTGAAAGTATGAAGCATTACAGTGAGCCTGTCGTTACGGTCGCAGTGGAAGCGAAGAGCACGAAAGACCTGCCACGTCTGATCGAGGTGATCAGGAGGCTGGCAAAGGAAGACCCGATGATAAGAATAGATATAAATGAGGAGACGGGCGAACATCTGGTCTCGGGCATGGGCGAGTTGCATCTTGAGATAATCACACATCGGATAGAAAAGGACGAGAAAGTGCCTATAATCGCATCACCACCCATTGTGGTCTATCGTGAGACTGTGGAAGTGGCGGCGGGACCTGTGGAAGGTAAATCACCAAACCGGCACAATAAATTCTATTTTGTTGTCGAACCTCTGGATGCAGAGATACTGAAAAAGATACAGAGCGAGGGTATAACCGTAGGTAAAGACAAGGTTATGATGCGAGATAAGCTTATGGAAGCAGGTATGGATAAACTGGAAGCAAAGAATGTGATTAACATCTTCGAGGGCAACATGTTAATAGATATGACCAAAGGTGTTCAGTATCTGCGAGAGACGATGGAGTTAATCCAGGAGGGGTTTGAAGATGTGATGCAAAAGGGCCCCTTAGCAAAGGAGAAGTGCAGAAGTCTAAAACTAAAGCTAATGGATGTGAAGTTGCATGACGATTCGATACACCGTGGACCTGCACAGGTCATTCCCGCGGTGCGGAACGCTATACAGGGGGCTATACTAGAGGGGAAGGCCACTTTCCTTGAGCCTGTTCAAGAGGTATACATAAGTGTCCCGCAGAATCTGCTTGGTAACGTAACGCGTGAGATACAGGGCAGAAGAGGGCAGATAGAGGACATAACGACCGAGGGCGACATGGTAACTCTGAAGTCAGAAGCGCCAGTAGCAGAGATGTTTGGCTTCGCTGGTGATATAAGGTCCGCAACAGAGGGGCGAGCGATTTGGAGTACTGAGTTCGCAGGCTTCAAGCCCATACCTCAAAATCTGTTCGGCGAAAAGGTGATAGGAGTACGAGAAAGGAAGGGTATGAAGCGTGAAATGCCAAGAGCGAGTGATTTCGTGTCTTAAAGGTGAAGACGCAAGTGGTAAGCTTGGCAGCGTGAATCGGCAACAATGGTTCTGATGGTAGTCGGGCACTGTCTAAAAAACCCAGTCTGTTGACAAGAAGTTGCATCGTGGATTGCCCTTGCGGCTACCCCTTCCATTTGGGGTAATCCTACTGCGGAACACGCCGTGGGTAACGCGCTTGCGTGGTAAGCTCGCGGGACAACGTGTGGAAATCCGAGAACCCCGCTCAGATCAACTGCCAGCTAGGATAAGAACGCGATGAAATGCTTGAGCGGTATGAAGGGTAACTTTCACGTACCGTTCTGAGATGAGAATGGACAAGTAATCGCCCTATTCTTAATCTGCGATAATACGTAATCATGGATATGACCGTCAGGATTATTATAACGAGGGAAACGGTTTTTTCATTTCGATCTCCCATTATCTCCAACATCTCTTTTTAGATAAAACACTTTCAATGTGACTATCTCAAAGGGATTCATCTTCAACAGTATTCTTTTACCCTTCTTTTTTAACACCTTTTTCACTGTCTCATCCTCTTCTTCCAGCATGTTCACCACCTTGACCGTCTTTGGCTCTTTGAACAGCGTTATTTCCGCATCCGTTTCTTCACCCTTGGTCTCATAGAATCTTATAATCGCAGCATCCTCATCTTCGGCCATCTTCATCGC
>CBDAFQ010000011.1:0-14540 GCA_965195275.1 uncultured ANME-1 euryarchaeote
ATGCCGGATCCCAGCTTTTTACACGATTTCTTAGTTTGAACAATAATAATCTAGAATTTCATTTCAAATGATGATGAAAAATGTTAAATAAATAGGGGTAACAATATCCATGGTTAATACATTAGGCTAATTAGATAAATATTAAGCAAATGAAAGAGGAAAGGTATGATGTTGTTGTCGTGGGTGCAGGGCCCGCGGGTAGTCTAACTGCGAAAACCGCCGCTGAGCACGGATTAGATGTACTTCTAATAGAACGGAATCAAGAGGTAGGCGTGCCTGTGAAATGCGCAGAGGGCGTGAGTAAGGATATAGAGAAGTTCGTAGTTCCTGATAAGAAATGGGTATCTGCAGTAGTGAAAGGAGCGAACATATACGGTCCCGATGGCACGAAGGTAGTCATGGCTGGCAATAAACTGGAAGAGGTAGGGTATGTGCTCGAGCGGCGGATATTTGATAAGGTTCTTGCAAGCGAAGCTGCGCGAGCAGGCGCTGATATAAGAGTTAAAACAGAAGCATATGGCATTATTAAAGAGAACGGGTATGTAAAAGGCGTTTACACGCACTCTATGGGTGAAGACACACGAGTATTTGCTCATGTCGTAGTTGGCGCAGATGGAGTAGAGTCGAAAGTAGGAAGATGGGCGGGGATTGACACGAGACTGCCACCACATAATATTTCTGTGGGTGCTGAGTACCTGATGTGCAATATAGAATCGAACGAGAACTTTTCGGAATTCTTCTTGGGCAGTGAAGTTGCACCAAAAGGCTATGTATGGATATTTCCAAAAGGCGGCGATTGCGCAAATGTAGGTATTGGGATAGGAGGAGACACATCAGGCGAAAATCACCGCGCGATTGACTATCTGAATGCATTTGTGCGCAATAATTACCCCGATGGAAAGATCATAGCTGAGATGTACGGTGCTGTGCCACTGAGCGGCCCACAAGACGAAAACGTAGCAGATGGACTTATTTTAGTTGGCGATGCTGCGAGACAGGTCAATCCTTTGACCGGTGGTGGCATACTATATGCAATGCAAGCAGGAGAAATAGCAGCCAATGTAATTGCTGAGGCAATACAGGGAAAAGATTTTTCAAAACAGAAATTGTCAGAATATGATGAAAGATGGAAAATAGAGTTCGGGAAGCGGCTGGAAACGGGCTTAAAAGCAAAGGAATTCTTCTTTGATCTTTCTGATAACGACCTCAACACGCTTGCTCATTCTTTAAAGGGAGTGGAAATAGAGGAGATGACGCCGTGGGCACTGTTGATGGAATTAATAACGCAGAATCCGAAGATGCTGGACGAGCTGGCGAAGAAGCTCTTATAATATAAATAATGAAAATCGCAATAATCGGGTGCGGCTATGTTGGCACGGTAACCGGAGCGGGTTTTGCAGAGCTTGGGTATGATGTGATACCGGTCGATATAGATGAGAATAAGGTAAATTTGCTGAATTTGGCGCAATCGCCGATATTCGTGCCTGGACTGGAAGAAATAATAACAATGAAAAAGCTTTCTTTTGAACGGCGAAGCCGTTCCATTGCGTTAGCAATGTGAAAAGAAAGCTTTACCAAAGAAACCGTTTTATTCATAGTATAAAAATACAGGAAATATTTATTGGATGTGATTACCAGAGTTCTGGAAATAAAGGCGGGTCTGTTTTATTAGATAGATTACCGATATGCATCTTCAAATGTTCCCACACCTTCGCCTACATCCTCTAAAGTAATCATTCGGTCTTTAGTTTTTAGATTGAATTCTTTAGGTGTAACACCATATTCTATATAAGTTTGTGAACCACCACCTCTCATATCATATTGTTTTATTGCATAAGCTTCTAAGACAATTCTAAAGGTTTTGTCATAATCCTTTCCCACGACGAGCCAATTATTTCCCCTTTTTGATATTTTCAGCTCGGGATTACCGAATCTGATAATTTTGTTATTTTCAACATCATGAAACGTTACCGACTTACGAAAATACCTTTTTGAACTCTTCCCTGTTTTGAGACAGAAAAATGAAATTGAATAACCATTTTGAAATACTATTCTCCCCCAGTGAAACGGTCCGAATATCGTTAGACCAACAACTTTTTGTAGATGTGCTGTCCCCTTGAACTTTTTTCCTAACACAATGCCATCAACATCTGAAAAAACATCTACCCACCCCACACCGAAAGGTGGTAAGAACACACCACACGCATCTTTATCTTCCAAATAATTCCCTTTTGTTTCCAATTCCAAATTAATCAAATCACCGACACTCAATTCATAATTTGGAAAACTACCACTAAGTCTCATTTTCTGACCTGAAATCTCGGAAATAATCTTTTTTCCTTGGATTTCTACAATAGCATTTGTATCGCCTAAATCACGAAGTTCTTCTCCATCATATATCCAACCAGCAGTAACAGCTTGGAATTTATTTTTTTCCAATTCTCTAAATACCATTTCTTTATTGTTAAACCACATCTTCTTCCCGTATTTTCTGAATATTAATAGCATAATTTGCACCGGGTTTTCACCATCTTGACCAAAGAAAAGGAACCACCAATACTCTTTTCCTAAAGGAGGCAAAGTTTCAACATTATACATTACGCGGTCTAACAATGTTTTGCTTACATCTGAGCCATTTATGGAAGAAAGCTTTCGTATAAGTCTATAAGTTTCCGAGATCCCCCTGATTTTATTGATATAAGCCATTTTTAATCACTGTGATTTTATCTTTCAGAAAAGAACAGCTCAAATCCATTGTTAATGCGGAGCATAATCTAAGCACATTCAAAATGCCTTCAACATTTTGAGCTTGTTTCAATAAAGAAATATAATTCAATCGGTTAAACGGTGAATAGCTGTTAAACGAATTGATTACCTCGTCCAAATCGATGTTTATATCTATAGTTGCATTGTTTTGCTTCTCGGAAATGGTTTTTATAAATTCTACTTTTTTACTTGTTGTTTTTATAACGTAACTTACAATTTGATTGTCACATTTTAAAGTGATTTGAATAACTTGTGGTCCCAGGATCTTCAAAAATCTTGACATTTCTATAACATCATGCATAGATATTTTTCTCCAGTTTTCTTCCATTTCTGCGTCTATAATCGCATCTAAAACCACTTTAACATAATCTTCTATTTCCCCATTTATCATATCATAACCAGCATTTCTGGCAAATTTTGCTTTTGCAATCATATCATATATAAAATCTTTTAGTGATGTTTTCTTGCCTGTCCTTTTTTGTAAAACTTTGGCTCTGTCTAATAATGTATTTATTGTCCAAAATCTTGTCGTGCAGTAAGTTTCTAGCTCTTCCAATCTTTCTGGAGTTAAAGGGTTTAGCGTAAACACGGAGTGCATCTCATCGTATTTTGTCCAATCACGTTCAAAAATCAAATTTCTTACTTTTTCTAACTTCTCATAAAATCCGGTCTTTGGAAACGGTGTCACTATACCAAATGCACAATTCATCAAACCGATTTTTTTAGCGTATATTGGGAATTGTTTTATTTCTTCTTCATCATGACCTGGTAAGCCTATAACAAATGTTCCTGATACGTCTGCACCATTATCCCTTAATATTTTCACAGCATTTCTTTGCATATCAAGAGTAATACCTTTCTTCACATTATCAAGATCCTCTTGATTTGGGCTTTCAAAACCTAATTCATAACTAAGAATACCACTGTCGCACATTCTTTTAACAAGCTCAGGATGTCTAACAATAGAATCAACTCTTGTCATAACAGAAAATGTTATGTTCAATTTGTGTTTTTGTAATAAATCGCACAAGTCGTCTATTCTTTTAGGATCGCCTATGAAATGAGGATCAGTTGCAAAAATTTGCAATGGTTTTCCTTTATGAAAAGATACAATTTCAAACAATTCTTTCATTATATTTTCGGGCGACCGAAAACGCATGCGGCTCTTACTCATATATGGTTCACAACAAAAACTACATCTTCCCCAGCAACCCCGTGACATTGTAATTACATCTATTTCTTTGCCATTGTTGTTCATGTGGTCTTTGTATTTGTATCTTCTGAGATGCCTTGCTGGAAATGGTAGAGAATCTAAATTTTCTATTAGAGGTCTATCAGGATTGTGAATTATTTTTCCATCTTTTTTGTATGAAATTCCAAGAATTCCATTAGGAGAGCTTTTTTGTAAAAGCTCTTTCATTGTGAGTTCGCCTTCGCCTCTGACAATAATATCAACTTGTGGATGCGAAAGCAATTCATTTGGTATTGCAGTTGGGTGGTAACCGCCGAGTGCAGTTGTAATACCTCTATCCTTAGCGATTTTAGCAAGACGCAAACCTTCATTATGGTCTGTTGCTGACATTGTTATAGCAACTAAATCTGGTTGAAAAATAGTTAGAAAATGTTGAAATGAGTGCTTTTCAAATTCCATATCAATTATATGAACATACTCAGCTTCCTTTTCTATTGATGCCGCGATGTATTCTAAGCCTATGGGAATTACATCCGCTGCAAAACCCAAGCCTTTTCTTCCCTTTGGCTTTACTAATAAAACTCTTAAAAATTTAGGCACATCAAATTTTTCTTTACCGTTTGGGCATTCCACTAAAACCATGATTAACACCTCGTTAAACTCACTATTTTTCCTCCACCTCTATATTGGAACCAGAGAGGCAATATTGTGGTTGACACTCAATTCCTATTTTCCTATTTACGAACATTTCATCCAATCCCGAAAATTTCATGATTACTTTGAAGATTTTTTTGCCATGTTTCCACCGGTAGTAAGGATATGATAGCAAACTGCCGGCCATGACAATTTTATTTATTTCCGGTTTCCAGGTGTCTATATCGTAGCGACCGCATCTCGCAAGGATATCCCAGTGTAATTCGTCAAGATTCTTGAGGTCTTTATGTTTTTGCCTTTTCAAAGTAGACTCTTCCTCTGACGTGAAGAGAAGCGGAACATAAAGTATTTTAGCTCCTTTAAGTCTATCTAGAAGATTGATCGTAGCGAGTATATCCTCTTCCTGTTCCCCTGGCAAACCCAAAATTAATGTCGCTAACGGATGGACATCATTATCATTTAGAACCCCAATCGATTGGACAACAATATCCTGCCATTGTTCAGGTTTATAAGGTAGCATCTTTCCTCGCATATATTTTTCCATTAATTGCGCACTACCCGTTTCTATTCCTACTTCGATAGAAGCACAACGTTTGTCGTTGCACCGCCATAAAGACTTCTCAACGAGTATCGGAGCTATTTCCTCAACAATTTTTCTATCGTAAACCACAGGCGCAAGAGAGGCATGGGCAATCTGTATGTAATCGACACCCCCGATCTTATCTATATCCTGAATGAGCTTTACAATCGCTTCCCTGTTTGGAATGAAATTTGGTTTTGATTTGTATAGAAACACATCGTCGGTCTGAAGAAGGATTGCTCGTGTTCCACTTTTTGCATTCAGCTCAACTTCTCGCAGAATGTGTTCTAAATGGAAGGAATATCGCTGCCGTAGTGTAGGCGAACAGAACGCACATCTTCGACCACAACCACGTGTTATTTCAACTGTCCCATAGATAGAAGGTTTTTTTATGATGGGGATTTCCTTATCCCCGGGTATTTGCATTGTGATTACCCTATCAAGTTTTTCACCATTCAGCGCTTTTCTAACGATTTGTAAGAGCGAGTTCTCTGCCTGTCCAATTAAAATAGTATCTATGCCGAGCTTGTCTTGCATATTTGCGCTTGAAATTTGCCAGGCGCCTGAGCCACCGACAATAATTTTAGCCCGGTATTTCTTAAGTGCGGGATTGGAGAGCAAATCTTCGAATTCTACTAAAGTTGCAGGTTTTCCATTTATGCCGAAAATACTGGTGTACGTTCTACTAACGAAACCTATACCAAGGGGGTCCATTGTAGAAATACCGATAATTTTTGTTTTTGGTCCGATAAAACGGTGGAGATTGGTGGGACACACGGTAACTACATTTTCATCGCCAAACTCTTCAATCAATAATGATTCGACTTTTCTCAAGCCATAAGGTGCGAACTTCGCGGTGCCGTCCTGGTTGAAGGGAACAGGCGGATAAAGCTTCTTTTGTACAAGGAATTTTGGAAACCCACCGGAAAAAGCGATAAATGGGTTAAGATTAAAATCGCTCATTTCAATCATTGATGCAGTCAGAACTATCGGCACACCACCATTTTCTGGCATTTTGTCATCAAATTTTGTATAAATAAATGTCTTCCCTTTTTCCACACCTTCAGAGATGGTGCCATTTACGAAGTCCCCAATAGTCTTGGCGAAAACAATAACCTCTGCTGAACTTTTCATTTCAACCATGTCATATGAATATAACTATACATATATATGAACTTTATAATTCATATATAAATAGTATAAAATGAATGTTTTTAGAGGTAGTGATGAAAAGATGGGCGAAGTAGCGAGAAAAAATTTGATACAATATGGTATAACGGAGGTAATAAAAGGTGGAGAATAAGAATAAGATAAGAAAATTGATGCCGCTCTGCACTCTGAGCATGGTGTTTGCATTGCTGCTCTTTTCTCCTCTATATCCCGTAGTTTCGGTAGATGCGGCTTTTTCTTCTATTGCTATAAAAAATGTAAAGCCTACCGAGTTCAGTCCAGGTGATACAAGCAAAGTCGTTCTGACGGTGAAGAACAATGGGGATAGAGATGCAAGCGATATCCGGTTATCGTTTCAAGGTACAGAAATCATATCACCCGTGGGACCTAAGGTAGTCAACATAAACACGTTGAATTCATGGTGCTCGAAAGAAGTGGAAATCACGATGCACGTGAAGGAAGAAGCACCTAATGGTATCTATCCCATTCCCGTGAGCTGTTTATGGACTGAATACCATTTTGATCCCAAAAAGGGCGATGTTGATGTAACGGCTAGATCAGCGGAATTAGGGGTGTATTTCAGCGTAATAGGGGAAGGAATGATAAATATCGGAGATGTCAGCACCGATCCCGCAGATGTAAAACCAGGTAATATGGATGTTAAAATAACAGCGTTTATAGAAAACAGTGGAGAAGCAGCAGCGAAGGATGTCGAAGCAAAATTGATTTGTAATCGTGCTGAGTTTAAACCTTCATGGTCTGGCACGGACCGTTCATACATAGGCCGGTTGAACTCGGGTGATTCGAAAGTGGCTATATTTCATGTTGACGTTACAGAAAATATAGACGCGAAGGTGTATAGCATTCCGCTGCGGATACGATATAAAGATACGAGTGGCAGAGAATACGAGGTGATGCGGGAGCTGGAGATATTGGTGGAGCCGAAACCTGAATTTGAGATCGTTTCTTATCTTACGGAGCCTGCAAGCATAAGTGCAGGTGACACGGGCGTAATATTGCATGTGGGGATAAGGAACGTGGGTTCTGAGAAGGCAGAATCTGTTAGCGTACGGGCAACGGGGGAAGCGGAAGTGCCTTTTGATTTCGATGTGAAGAGCAATTACGTGGGTAATTTGAAGGTAGATGAGGAGTGGGCTGCAGTTCTAAAATTCGATGTGGATAAAGATGCCTCGCCAAAAGCATATCAGCAGGGCATAGAGATAAGATGCACTGGTGACCGTGACTTAGGTGATGACAATGTATATCTCTTTGATGAAATGATTCCGATAAGCGTATCATCAGGCAGCGCGAGAACTCTTTCGGTTCCCGGATTTGAAGCGATATTCGCATTAATTGCTCTATTCGTGGTTTTGTTTTTTGTACGGAAGAAATAGAATGGGGCTAAAAGAAAAGGTAGGCATAGAGCGTGCATTGGCGAAATTGGCTGCTTTTCAATGTCGGCATTACAAGAAGGTGATTGTGATGTCGCTGTTAATAACGGTGATTTTGGGCTATGGGGCGACAGGACTGCATTTTCAGGGCGATATAGCGAAGGAGATGCCGCAGGATTTGCCGGTCTTCGCTTTACAGGATATGATAGAGAGTGAGTTCAAAGGAGAAGAGTTCATGATTATCGCCGTTTGTTTAGATCGGGAAACAGGCGCAAAAGACATACCCCGTGATGTGAGAGATCCAAAGGTGATAGCATCGGTAGTTGAGTTACATGAACGGCTTGAAGCGGAATCATCTATTGAAAAAGTTCAGTCAGTGGCCACTCATTTTCAACATGGTGTTCCCGAGGATATGGCCGGGGTGAAGAAGAAGTTAACTTCTGTTAATAATACAGGGAGGTTTTTTAATGATGATTTTAGCATTATGCTGATCTATGCCAGCCCAATAGCAGGATTAAGCGAAGAGAAGGTGAAGGCAGTGACGGATATGATACAAAAAGACGTTGATACAATCACAAAACCCGCGGGTGTGGAATATAAGATAACGGGTATGGCTCCGCTGATAAATGAACTAATAAGGTTGATGCGCGAGGACATGGTTTTCACTACTATTGTAGCTGCGATTATCATTTTTATGTTACTGACATTGCTGGAGCGGTCGTTAACAAAGGGTTTTCTCGTATTCCTACCGTTAATTTTTGCTATTATATGGACTTTCGGGACTATGGGATTGCTTGGAATTCCTATATCTCTCAGTACAGTTATAATAGGTGCTGTTATCATCGGTCTTGGTGTCGAGTACGGGATATTCATGGTGTCAAGGTATTATGAAGAACGAGAGAGGCATGCCTCTGCGGAATCGTTAAAAATTGCGATAACTAATATAGGATCCTCAACGTTTGGCTCCGCGGCAACGACTACTGTTGCTTTCTTTGCCTTAACGCTTTCCGCAATGCCAATGATCCAGCATCTGGGGCAGACACTTGCTCTGGGTATAATCTACTGCTGGATCGCTGCTGTTATAGTAAATCCGTGTTTTATCGTTTTTGAAGAGCGTATAGAAGCACGAATAATAGCCGAATGGCTACAAAAATGGATAAAAAATGAAAGATAAAATAGGGGAATGGGGCAAAGGACCTTTGGAGAAGTATGCGAAGTTTATATCGCATCACGCAATCGCTGTTTTAGCTATATTGCTTATGTTCACCCTTTTCACGGGTTATCACGCGTCATTGATGGAAACGTCAGGAGTATCGCAGAAGGAATGGCTTCCGGAAGATATAGAAGTGATAAATACATTCGAGCTAATAGCAGACCAATTTGCGGGTAGCTTCTCTACGACTACAATCGTAGTGCAAACAGAGCCAAGATATGCAAGATCAGAGGAGATACGGGATGTCCGAGACCCTGAAGTACTGAGATACGTTGATTTGCTTTCTGAACGAGCAAAACTCGTTTACGGTGTGGTGAGTGCAGAAAGTGCTGCAGATGTTATAAAAGAAGTGAACGGAGGTAGAATACCGAGTTCTTTAAGAAGTGTGAAGTCTCTATTGAAGAAGGATAATATAGCGGAGCAAAGGATAAGCAATTATATTAACGATGACTATACAATGACCGTAGTAAGGTTGAACATCTTAGAGGATCTAAATGAAGAAGATGTGGTTGCGGGATTAAGAGAAGCGATGAAAATAGATAAACCACCGGGTGTATCTGTTGATATGACTGGTGATACAACGAGTCCCGTGATAATGGTAACGATGCAAGAACTCATTAAGTCAACGATGTCGGAAACAGCTCTTGTCTGCTTTGCTGCTATCTTACTCATTCTTATCATTATATTTGCCTCTATTAAATATGGCCTTATTGCTTTACTAACGATTGTTTTTGGCGTTATATGGGCATTTGGCACGCTCGTCTTGATGGGAATGAAGATAACACCACCTACATCTGCTGGGCTTGCGATGATAATGGGCATCGGGATAGATTTTGGCATTCAAGTAACAAAACGGTTTAGATACGAGTTGCAACAAACTTCAGGGCAGTTTGATCCAAATGCTCCCCACAGAAACCGAGAGGAAGCAATGGTAAATACAATTAGCCACGTGTTCTATCCGATGACCATAACGACAATAGCGGCGATGATAGGCTTCAAAACCCTTTCACTCGGTAAATTGCCGATGATGGTCGATATGGGGACGATGATGGCAACGGGTGTGGTGTTTTGTATGGTTGCGGCGCTTACAGTGGTGCCTGCGATTTTGGTGCTGCTTACAAGGAAAGATAAAAAATAGGAGAGGAACAATGGAACTAAATAGAAAATTTAGAAAACTTCTAAACGCACATCTTCGGGATACTACAATAGGTGCTATTATGGAACCAGAGGTCATTACGATTACAGAAGATGCGAGTCTTGAGCAGTTATTTTCCTTGATAAGCGAATATCACCATTTGGGCTACCCGGTGGTTAATAAAGAGAACAAAACAACCGGCGTTATTTCCTATAAAGATCTATTTCGCGTGAAAAGAGAAGACTGGAATAGCGTTCGTGTTAAGGAACGGATGAGTACACGCTTAGTCTGTGTCAGTCCAGGAGATGGAGTTATTAAGGCGGTGGAGAAAATGACCGAGGAGGGAATCGGGAGATTACTTGTAATTGACGACGATACGCTTGTAGGGATTGTCACGCGCAGTTCGATTATGGAGGCTATGAGTACGATTTGAGACGGGTTGAAAGCGCCGCGGATGATCTTCCGAAGGAATAAGAATAAAGATGAAAAACACCAGTACCGCCTTCGCAGAAAGAAAAATAAGCCCTAAAATCGTGCTAACTGCCGATGAAACGATGATGAGCAAGTATCGGTGGGGGATATTTATAGGGTTCTCCACCTGCATGCCGCAGGGTATTTTCCCTGAATGGTTCTATTTCAGCGTTTTCTCACCGCCAGTGCCGAGGAAGAACGGTAGAGCGATGTATGCAGACTTCGGGCTCAGAATTGTTGAATCTTGCTTAGCAGAAGTGTTTGGCGAGGATGAAGTCGCAGTTGTCCATCCACGTGATTTGGAGCACGTGGTTGGCAGCAGGACGGAAATAATAGGAATTAGTGGACATGATTTCCTGGGCATCAATCCTCCCACTTCGGAATTCGTTGACATTGTGGATACCGGACCACCATACAATCGTGTGAAGTTCTTTGAACTGATGCGAAAGCCCGTAATGAAAGAGAAAATAGTGGTAGCCGGTGGTAAAGCGGCATGGCAGTTAGCGGATGAAACGATCATGGACAAACTCAACATTGATTACGTTCATCTTGGCGAGGGTGAACTCACCATTCCTGCACTGTTCAAATCTATACTTGAGGGTGAGGAACTGCCAGGGATAATAAAGGGAAAAGAGCCAAACACAGATGAGATTCCTAACATCCGAGGTGCCACAATTCACGGCTTGGTCGAGATAAGCAGAGGATGCGGAAGAGGCTGCTCTTTCTGCACGCCGACCATGCAGAAGCTTCGTTTTAAATCAGTCGAGCATGTTGTAAGAGACGTGAGGACTAATGTAGAAGCGGGGCAGCGTTCAATATGTTTGCATTCCGAGGATATTCTGCGTTACGGCGCCAAAAAGATAGCACCGGATGATGCGCGTATTCTCAATCTAATCAAGAGTGTTGCATCTGTTGAAGGGATAGAGAGTGTTGGAGCGAGTCACATAGCTCTTGCCACGGTTTATCATAATCCCGGTCTGCTTAATGCCGTTTCAGAAACATGCCACTCCATGCTCGATCAGGACTGGCAGGGTGCGCAAACGGGAATAGAGACCGGAAGTGCACGGCTGATCGCGAAGCACATGCGGGGCAAAGCGTTACCTTCGCCAGCAGAGAAGTGGCAGGAGATAGTCACGCAAGCTTTTGGTATCCTCGACGATAATAACTGGTTCTGCGCTGCGACAATGATAAATGGCCTGCCGGAAGAAACTACGGACGATGTAATAAAGAGTATCGAGCTGGTAGAGGATTTGAAAGGCATTTCGTCGCTTATCGTGCCGATGAACTTCGTTTCAATGCGTGGCGCGATTTTAGATAACGACGAATCGTTTACCATGGCGAAAATGACACCGGAGCACTGGCAGCTCATGGGTGAGTGCATAGACCACGATTTGAAGATTGTGCCGAAACTCATGCGGGGATACAAGAACTCCAAAAGCATCAAAAGCTGGCTACTCAGCTCCGCGGCAACGCGCATGGCGAATGCACTGAATAAATATGTGAACATGATGAAGCGTGGTGAGCCGCCGACGGAGCGTAGGGAAGTAAGTAAATGGCTCAATCCTGATATACCTGACCTGAAAGTCACAGATGCAATCCAAACAAATTTCAAATCTAAAACTAAAAACCTTTATACTTTAGTAAAAAGTAGAAATAGGTAAGAGGGTATTGGAATAAAAAAGAGGCAAAAAAAAGAATTCATACATATGCAACATTTATATAGCAATTCGTTCATAGTATAAATCATCATGGTAAAAAGAAATAATATCGCGGATATAGAAAAGGCACTAAAAGAAGGGACGGAGCCAATAGCGTTATTGAATGTTATTTTAGGCTTTCTTAAATTTAAGCCAATAGAAATCAAAATTTATAATCTTTTACTGACCTCTTCGTTAACGATAAAACAAATTCAAAACCTGCTGAATCTTTCAGAACGAACAATACGGAAATATATCCAGAGATTAGACCAGGAAGGTTTTATAATTAAAAAAGTAGAAGCGGGTAAAAGGCTTAAATACGTTTATACCGCGGTTCCGATTCAAGAGGCATGGGAGAAAGTAAAAGGAAAAATACAGGAAATAATATATGAGATTACCAGAGTTCTGGAAATAAAGGCGGTACTCTTTTGATATGGAGATTCCCGATACGCATCTTCAACGATTTTTTGTCTCTTTCAATCATATGTATTGTATGAATATATTTATGCACATGTATGAATTATTTAAAATCAAGAGGATGAGTGAAATATGGAAGAAAAAGAGAGTGAGGTAAAAAAAGCTGTTAGAGAAGCGGTGGTG
Organism: uncultured ANME-1 euryarchaeote; assembly: GCA_965195275.1. GTDB lineage: Archaea > Halobacteriota > Syntropharchaeia > Alkanophagales > Methanospirareceae > Methanophaga. The sequence goes on from CBDAFQ010000011.1 coordinate 12,870, forward strand.
AAAGCGGTTGAGAAAGGGGAAAACCTAAAAGAAAAGGTAAGTGAGATTACCAGAGATGCCGTTAAGAAGACATTGGAGGGAACCGATGTTACACGAGAGAAAGTGGAATCTGTGTCTAAAGCTGCAATGAAAGGTGCAATTGAAGGTGCACGGAAGTTAGAAGTAGATGCTGCTGAGGTCGCCAAAGGGGCTGCGGATGCTGCCAAAGGGGCTGCTGAGGGCATAATTGAAGGAACGAAGCAGGCTGGTGCCAAAGCCGCCGAGCTGACGGAACATGCCGCAGAAGCAGCTCTGGACTCCGCAAAAGAAGTGGGCGATAAAGCGGTAGAAGTGGTGAAGGGTATCGTAACAGGCTTTATTGGAGCCGCTGAAGAGGTCTTAAAGAAGAAAAAGAAATAGTGGGATGGCGATTCGTAAAATCGGTGTGATTAGTCGCACGTATCGCCATATCAACCGCTATCGCGAGATTATCGCAATATTAGTGAAGTATGGTTTTGGAGAGGTATTAGCGAAGCTGGAGTTACAAAAACGTCTCGAGTTCGGTAAGGGTTTTGTATTAGGGAAAGGTGCTGCAGAGATAGCTGCTGCTTCGCATTGGGAACGGGTGCGGATGGCTCTGGAGGAGCTTGGACCCACGTTTGTCAAATTTGGTCAGATTATGAGCACCCGACCCGATATGATACCGCACGAACTTATCCCCGAACTGGAGAAGCTTCAAGATATGGTCCCTCCGTTTTCCACGGAAGATGCTAAACAGATTATCGAAGAGGAATTAGGGAGTTCTGTTGGCTCTATTTTCAAGGACTTTACTGATTCCCCCATTGCCGCCGCTTCTATTGCACAGGTGCATAAAGCGGTATTGCCCAGTGGAGAAGAAGTAGCAGTCAAGGTTCAACGTCCTGGCATCGACCGAATCATCGAGGTAGATTTGGAGATAATGCTTCATCTTGCCTTACTTATCAAGAAACATTTCAGCGAGGAACTGGATTGGGACCCCGTAGGAATAGTAGAGGAATTTACACGTGTAATCAGGAAGGAGCAGGACTTCAGAATAGAAGCGGCGCATATTGAGCGATTTGCAGAAAATTTCCAGTCTGACATGACAATTCACGTGCCTCATGCCTATCGTGATTTTTCTTCACGTAAAGTCTTGACGATGGAGTTTATTGGCGGGATAAAGGTCTCGGAGATTACAAGAGCAAGAGAGCAAGAGTATTTGGTTGATCCAAAAGTTGTGGCCGCACGAGGTGCAGACCTTGTTCTGAAACAGATATTTGAACACGGCTTTTTCCACGCTGATCCCCATCCCGGGAACATCCAGGTCTTGAAAGACAATGTCATCTGTTTCCTCGACTACGGAATGATGGGGACTCTGTCAGCACGGCATCGAGAAGACCTAGCTGACATTCTCTTTGGGATTGTAAATAAAGATGTAAGTAAAATCGCGAAAACCATTTTAAAATTATCCGAGTATAGGCAAATTGTGGATAACGAGAAGTTAGAATCTGATATTGCCGAACTTATAGAACTCTATGCCTATCGTCCACTTAAAGAACTCGAAATAGGAAGTCTTCTACACCGCATTGCAAGAGTGGTTGATGAGCATCGTCTGAAAGGACCTCGGGATTTCTACCTGCTCGCAAAAGCACTGGTGACCATTGAAAGTGTGGG
>CBDAFQ010000012.1:0-17368 GCA_965195275.1 uncultured ANME-1 euryarchaeote
ATTTCATTTAAAATCGGTTCAGGTTGTGAAGGAGATAAAAGGACCTATTTACCCTATATCCTCTTCGCATAAACACGCCAGAAGCGGGTCTTCCGGTTTATCCTTCATCGTTTGATACACTATGAACGTTTCAGTCCTCTCAACAGCGCCAAAGGATTGCATTCGCCTTATAAATTCCGTCATCTCTTCCTTATCCCGAAAAAGGAGTTCCAGAAAGAAATCAAACCTACCAAAGAGGAGCTGAATCTTTCTTACATTTCTACTGGCACTCAAGAATTCCACGAGTTCCGTCCTCAAATTCTCTTCCGGCTTCGCAATGAGGAGAACATAAGCCCTGAATGAGTATCCAAGCTTATCAGCATCTAAACACGCTGAAAATCGCTTTACTATACCCTCTTCTGATAGCTTCTTCAATCGCTCAAAAGCCACTTGTCTACTTATCCCACATGCTCTACCCAGCCCGGAATAAGAACGTCTCCCATTTTCAAGCAACGCCTTCAAAATACATTTGTCCTTCTTTTTCAACTTCGTTTCCATCAATTGTAAAAATAAAATAAAGATATATTTATATATTGATCTTTTTTATTTCTTTTGGTTTGAGAAGATGAAAACGAAAGAGGAAAAGCGAAGTAGAGGGGTAGAAGATGAAAGAACAATGGAGATGTTAAAAGCGAGGTTGGGAGAGGAAAATTACCAGAAACTTATCAAGATAGATAATCCTGAGCTTCATCAATTTGTTGCTAAGTATATAGAGCTTTGCAATCCTGACAAGATTTTTGTATGCTCTGATTTACCGGAAGACGTCCTGTACATTCGGCAGGAGACGATAAGAGCAGGTGAGGAGGAGGAACTTGCTATAGAGGGACATACAGTCCATTTTGACGGCTATTACGACCAGGCAAGGGATAAGGCTAATTCCAAGTTCCTTTTACCGTCGGGTGTTGAGTTAGGACCTAATATAAATGCGATGGACCGAGAAGAGGGGCTCAAAGAGATACACCCGATTATGAAAGACATAATGCAGGGGCACCAGTTGTACGTGCGGTTCTTTTGTTTGGGGCCGCTCAATTCACAATTCGCCATACCCGCAGTTCAACTTACCGATTCCGGTTATGTTGCGCATTCGGAGGATCAGTTATATAGACAAGGATACGATGAGTTCGTAAGATTGGGACGATCAGCACGGTTTTTGAAGTTTGTGCATTCCGCAGGAGAGCTGGACGAGAGGAAGACCTCAAAGAACATAGATAAACGCAGGGTTTATATTGATCTTGAAGACGAAACGGTATATAGCATGAATACGCAGTACGGTGGCAATACAATAGGACTTAAAAAGTTAGCGATGCGTCCTGCGATAACCCGAGCGTCAAAAGAAGGATGGCTGACCGAACACATGTTCATTATGGGCGTGCATGGCCCTTCCGGACGGGTGACCTATTTTACCGGTGCGTTTCCTTCGCTCTGCGGTAAGACATCTACAGCCATGCTGCCTGGAGAGACTATTGTTGGTGATGACATAGCCTACCTCAGGAACATAGATGGCGTAATACACGCGGTTAATCCGGAGAATGGCATATTTGGGATAATACAGGGCGTAAACTCTGTGGACGATCCCCAGATTTGGGATGCGCTCCACAGCCCGGGCGAGGTTATATTCTCTAATGTGCTGATCACGGAAGAGAAAGGCGTTCACTGGATAGGTAAAGATGAAGAAGAGCCGGAAAAGGGGTTCCATCATTCGGGTGAATGGACGCCGGGAAAGAGAGACGAAGATGATAATTTGATTTCGCTTTCACATCCAAATGCCCGATTCACGCTCGACATGCGACTATTAGAGAATGTGGACCAGGAACTCAATAATCCGGCAGGTGTGTTGGTAGGCGGGATAATATATGGGGGGCGAGATTCAGACACAAAAGTGCCGGTTGAGGAATCCTTTGATTGGGTGCATGGTGTTATCACTATGGGTGCCGCACTGGAATCAGAAACTACCGCCGCCACTCTAGGAAAAGAAGGCGTTAGAAAAATCAATCCCATGTCTAACCTGGATTTCCTTTCTATACCAATAGGAAGATATATAGAGAGTCATCTGGATTTTGGCGCTAAATTGAATAATTCACCACCTATATTCTCGGTTAATTATTTCCTGAGTGATTCGGAAGGTAATTTCACGAATGATAAAACAGATAAGGCAGTGTGGCTTAAATGGATAGAACTGCGTTCACATCACGAAGTAGAGGCGATAAAAACGCCCACCGGATTTATACCAAGATACGAAGATCTTAAAATGCTGTTCCAGGAAGTGCTTAAAAAGGACTATTCTGAAGAGGATTACAATATGCAATTCTCTGTGCGCGTAGCGGAAAATTTGGCGAAGATCGAGCGAGTGAATGAGTTCTACAAGACGAAAGTGTATGATACACCGCAGATAGTATTTGAGGTGCTGGAAGAGCAAAGGCAAAGATTAATCCAGGCGGGAGAGAAATATGGCGATCCTATATCGCCATTAAAACTAAAACTTTCTTAGGGGAAGTATCGCCATAAGGGAACCCCCAGTAAATAATCTACCCCTAGGTATGCTTATTTACGTAAGTTGATAGTATTAGATTAACCGCAGAGTTCACAGAGAACGCAGAGGAGGTAAGAACAACATATTTTATTCTATAGCTACTCTTATAGATCAAATAGGAATTCCCGTATAAAAGGTGGCTGTAGGACAAAAAAAGACTTACATAGAGGGGAATCGTATAGTGAGTAAGCAGGAGTATATCAAGAATGAAACGGATTGAAAAAGCATCTTTAATCTGTGGCCTTACGTTGGTCTTGTTATTCTGCTTGTCGCTCTATATCCGGGTCGCTATCCCATACAACATCGTCTTTAATGACACATTCGTGCGATTTGGCGGCTATGACCCCTGGTATAACATAAGGCTTGTTGAGAATACCCTGCATCATTTCCCTCACCGCATCTACTTTGATCCGTTCACCGCTTACCCTCAGGGTACGTATAACCCTTTCGGAACTCCGTTATTTGATCTGTCGCTTGCGTTCATCGTATGGGCAGTAGGACTTGGAAATCCATTCGCTATTTTAACCCGGAGTATGATAGAAGAGATATGGGCGTGGTATCCTGCTGTTTTAGCTGCCCTTACTATCTTCCCGGTTTATTTCATTGGGAAAGGATTATATAACAGGGGTGCAGGACTTCTTTCCGCAGCTCTTATAGCCATCCTCCCCGGACAGTTCTTGATTCGTTCTCTATTAGGATTTACAGACCATCACGCTATGGAGACCCTTTTCAGCACGATTGCCATGCTTTTTCTTATCCTTGCGCTGAAGAGTGCGCGTGAGAATGGAATAACTTTTCAGTCATTCTTAGGAGGAGATAGGGGTTCGTTAAAAAAGCCAATCATATATTCCATCATATCTGGTGTTTTTCTAGGATCTTATTTCCTCGCATGGCTCGGTGCTCCGCTTTTCATATTAATCTTGTGTACATATGTAGTGGTTCAACATGTCGCTGATCATCTTAGAGGGAAAGACACCGATTATCTTTGCATTGTCTGCGTACCTGTTTTTATCATTCCCTTAGCTATGATAGCACCTGCACTTTCTTTTGGTTTCCTTTCCGAAATCCACAAGTGGTCTCTTCTTCTTGCCATATTCGTTCCGCCCGTTTTAACTGCGTTTTCTTTATTGATAAGAAAAGCAAAAATAAAACCTTATTGGTACCCTATAGTAGTAATTTTAGCAATAGCAGCAATATTTTCCCTTTTGTGGTTTTTCTATCCTTCTTTATACTCTGAGATATTAGAACAACTCCGATACATATTCTTCCCTTCCGAGTCTTCAAAAACCATAATTGAGGCTCGACCCATGGAATGGGCCAATATATGGGCTTGGTTCACTACCACTTTCTTCCTCGCTTTTGTCGCCCTCGCATGGATAGGTTATAATATCTGGAGGAAATGGCGTGCCGAGGAGATTCTTCTTTTCGTGTGGTGTGCAATAATGCTTTTTGCTTGCTTCGGTCAGGGCAGATTTAGTACGTATTATGCAATAAATGTCGCCATCCTCTGTGGTTTCCTATCCTGGGAGATTATCGAGCTTGTGGCATTTAGAGGTGCAGAAAAAGGCGTCAGAGATATGAAAGAATCGAAAGGGCCGTTGGAAGAGAAAAGAGAGGATGCTATAAAGGGTAAGCGGAGAAGAAAAACGATAAAAACGCAAAAGAGTAATGAAATAAAAAATAAAAAATTCTTACGCGTGGATGTTGTATTAACCTTCATCGTCATCTTAATTGTTGTTTTTTTCTGCCCCTTAAATGAGTCATTGACAACGGCAAAGCTTGGCTGTGGAGGCCCGCGAGAGGACTGGTATGAATCGCTTTCCTGGATGAGGGGGAACACACCCGATACGGGTGTTGATTTTTATGCCTTATATCCTCGCGATTATGCTTATCCCGATTCTGCATATTCCGTGATGAGCTGGTGGGACTATGGTAACTGGATTACTTATATCGCGCATAGGATTCCGGTGGCTAATAATTTTCAGCAGGGTATAGGAGGGCCAAATAGTCCTGGCGCCGCCATTTTTTTCATTACGAAAAACGAATCAGTAGCAAATGAGGTCGCAGATGCATTTGACGTGAGGTATGTTGTGAGTGCTTTCCCGATGGTAGATACAATGGCCTCATATCAGGATATATACGGGGCAATGACCTTCTGGGCTAATGACACAACAGGACGCTATACGTTGGACCAAACAGAAGGGAGAACAATATTTAAGCTGAGAGAAGAATACTACAAGACGATGGTGACAAAGTTGCATATGTTCGACGGAAGAGAGACGCAATTCAAAGGCGGATACCTTGGAAAGTCATCCATATTGGTAATTAGACCATTTCAGACGAAACCATTGCAACATTACCGGTTGGTGCACGAGTCATCCACATACATGGTACCACATGCTATTCTAAATGTCAAAACCGATGACTTGCAGGCATGGGAATGCTATGTTGGATCTAATTATACTATGGCAGAAAGATTAGCGTATGAACTTCGTCATGGCTTTACCGATCCGGAATATCCCGATTTGGCTAGATGGACCCCGCCTTTCGTTTCGCCGATGAGCTTTGTAAAGGTGTTTGAATATGTGAAAGGGGCGAAGATAGAAGGTAGAGCACCTAATGGTACTATTGTTGAGATAGCGACAAATATAACCACCAACCAGGGTAGAGGCTTTATGTACTCTCAAATAGCAATGCCTAACGGCACCTACGAGTTTGTTGTGCCATATTCAACAGAAGGACCGATAGAAAGAGACGGATACACAAATTTTGATGTTCTCGCAGCCCCCTATGTCTTAAGGATAGGTCATATAGAAAACGAAACGATAATATGGGATACAAGGCAGGTTGTGGTAGAGATCACAGAAGAAGAAGTGATGGAAGGGAAAACAGTAACGGTAGATTTAGTGTAAGGGAACTCCCAGTAAAGAGTTTACCCATTTTGATAATTATCATAGACACCTATTTCACAGATTTACACAGATGCTACTGTCCTGATTTTTAAGTTTTTACGGGTTCATAGAATCAAAATTAAAAAATCAATTATTGCACTACTTTAAATCTGTGTTAATCAGCGTTAATCAGTGTCTTAAAAATCCTTGAAAAATGATACTGTTCTGGCAAATTATTATTTGTGAGTTCCCTAAAATGAACTACAAGAAAAATTATCCAAGGATGGAGAGTAAAATTCAAATCTTCTTCTCATACACTATTGCATCCTCGCCATCTGCATAATAGCCTTTAATGAGATATGCCCGTTTATAACCCTGTTTTTTATAAAATCTTATCGCACCCCAGTTACTTTTTCTGACCTCCAGCGTGACTTTATCGAAACGGGACGTGAGAAATTCGTGATCCACTATCTTTAATAACCTTTTTCCTATTCCTTCCATTCTATATCCCTTATCCACTGCAAGTCCGGATATATGTCCATGCCCTCTTCTTATCGCGCCACCGACAAAACCAATAACCTTATCTGCCATAGTAACGACAAAGAAATATCGCTCGAAGGAATGGTACAAATCCGCTATATCTGACGATGTATTTATTGTTCTTATATTCCCCTTCCATAGTCGTACCATATCTCGCAGATCCGCTTCTGTTGCTTTCCTTATCTGCACTTCATATCCTATTTCCATTTTTATTAATCTACAGTTTAAATCTAATTTTAAGTAGGTAATAACAAAAATCGAGTGGAATGGAAAATGGATACAAATTTCACTACCTACCCCTTAGACGCAGGTAATTACCTCTTTTCCTTTGCTGCTGCAACGGATATTCATTGGTCGAGTTCCAATAGTATTAGTAATTTTGGCCGTATGTATCAGAAGGCGCATGGGTAACCGAATGGGCGAAATTAGGGCGGCAAAACACTACATATAGCTTTAATTTCGCCGGATGGCACTTTATCGTATTAGATAGTGTAAATAATTCCAATACCGAGCAGGGCATCCTTACCGATGATATTATGAAGTGGTTACAGGATGATTTAAAAGCACATAAAACAATGCCAACCATAATATGCTTGCATTTTTTGGTTAATGATGTACCAGGACTCACTGAGCTTTGTGCCATTTCGGGTTCTAACCCATACATAGAGAAGTTATACCAGGACTTAAATATTAGTGAACTAAGCAGGGAAACAGCCATTAACTATCTAAATGACATATTACCACGCCTCGGCGACAATTATGTGAGCTTTATTTTTGGTTCCTTGTCTGACAGGTCAATAAATATCTCTTTATCTCACTATTCCGGTTCAGTAACGGTAAATGAAACTTCCTTAGCTTCGGTCTCTTTTCCTTCATAAATCACCGTCCCGTTTATCAGATAATCGCCTGGCATCGCTATCTTATAATATGACCCGAGATTAACGGTTTCACCAACCGCGATGAGCTTTTCTTCGCCTTCCAATATGTCTACAAATTCACCATCGCAATATACTTCTCCAGTAAACATAGCCTTTGTATCAACCGTGCCGGTATTTTCAAAGCAGGCGATGACTTTTATGACTCGATTGACCTCAGGTTTGCCCTCAATAGATAATGATTTCAACTCGCCAGCTCTTGGTTCCGGAACGGCAAATGAAGCTTCCTTAGCTTCGGTCTCTTTTCCTTCATAAATCACTGTACCTTTTATAAAATAATCGCCCGGCATCGTCATCTTATAATATGAAATGAGATTAGCGGTCTCGCCAACAGCGATGAGCTTTTCTTCGCCTTCCAAGACATCCACAAATTCGCCATTACAATATATCTCACCTTTAAACTTAGCCATTGTATCAATCATGCCAGTGTTCTCAAAGCTTGCAATTACTTTTATGACATGATTGACCAGCGGATCGCCTTCTATATATAACAATTTCAATTCACCCGCTCTCGTGAGTGTGCCCTGAGGTAGAATCTTGAATGGCAAATCCTTTGTGGCAAGCGTCCCTTCACCAAGCGATACATTCACGGATACATTATAATCTCCGGGCTCTTTTACCGTTGTATTCCAGAGCACGGTAATCGTATCGGTCTTACCAGGCTTTATGCCTGTTTCCGCGTATACGAAAGTAGCAACGATCGAACTGTTAACGAGCGTGTTGTTTTTTGTTATGCAACAGGAGATCGTAGGCCTTGAAATTACATTACCCTCATTCTGAAATTCTACCTTTATCTTTAACGGATAGCCTATCTCGGTATCTGTGGTTGTAATAGATTTCACGGTTCCTTTTAAGATCTGCGTACCTGTCACCTGGATAATAACGCTTTGTGGTATGCAAACCAGGGCACCCATAATCGCGCCGCCTTCTCCAGTTACATTTTTAGGAATGCTTTGTGCATATATCGTTGCAGTATAATTTCTATTTTCAGCATTAGAAGGGATATTAATCATAGCAGTGACACTTACACGACCTTCAGCCGGTACTAATATCTCTGTTATGGGTGTTAGCCCTCCTTCTTTACAAAATGAAATCCAATCGCCACATTCACCTTCTGCCGAGAGTAGAAACGTATCCGATTGATTTCCGGCATTGAATACTGTTATCGTCTGCTCGTATCCCCCGCCTCGGAGAGCATCGCTTAGCGTGAAATTTACGGGTGCGATGCCAATACCCAGAGAAGCATCTGCAATAGGGCATAACGCCAAGAGTATCGCGATAACTACAGTTACTTTTGTTAACTTCATGTTTATCTTTTTGTTATGGTGCACACTATATAGGTAGTACATGCATATAAAGATCGTCCTTCGCCACCCTAGCCATCTCTCAAATTTGACTTTTGCACTTTCCATTTTTCATGCGGAAACGGTAAATGAAACTTCTTTGGCTTCGGTCTCTTTTCCATCATAAATCTCATACCCTTTTATCTGATAATCGCCTGGTATCGTTATCGTGTAATATAGGACAAGATTAAAGGTCTCGCCAAACTCGATGAGCTTTTCATCTCCTTTCAATATGTCTACAAATTCGCCATTGTGATATACCTCACCTCTAAATTTCACCTCTGTATCAACCTTGCCAGTGTTTTCAAACTTCGCAGTGACTTTTATAGAACTATTGACCAGCGGTTCGCCTTCTATAAATAACGATTTTAATTCCCCTTCTCTTGTGAGCGTTCCAGGTGGTAGAATCTTAAAAGGTAAATCCTTTGTGGCAAGCGTCTCTTCATCAAGTGATACAGTCACAGATGCAAGGTAATCGCCTGGCTCTTTCCCTGTTGTATTCCAGAGCACGATAATCGTATCTACCTTGCCTGGCTTTATGCCCGTTTCACCGTGCACGGACGTATCAACGAGCGTTCTGTTAACGAGCGTATTGTTTTTTGTTATGCAACAGGAGATCGTAGGCCTTGCAACTACATTACCCCCGTTCTGAACTTTTACCTTTATCTTTAACGGATAGCCAATCTCGGTATCTGTGGTTGTAATAGATTTCACGGTTCCCTCTAAGATCTGTGTGCTTACCACCTGGATACTTGCAAACACTGCTACTTGTACCCTTGTATGTACTCCAGCTCCTTCACACACTGTTGCTTCAGGCGGGATACTCAGTATGTATATTGTTGAATTGTAGACATCCTTAGGTGCATCGTCCGCGATTTTTATTCTCAACAGTATTCGTTGTTCAGAATGCCATCTTAATATCGCTAGCCTGCCATTCTTCTCTTTAACATATAGGTCGAGGGTTCTGCCATCACTGATTGTTAGGGTTGCAATTTCATTCAGCGCATCGAGCGTTATTGTGGCTGAGTTTCCATCCTTAACGATGTGGATGCTGCCATAGTATTTGCATATTTCTGCGTTTCTCGCCCACTCAAGAGCGAGATCATCCCAGAGGAACCTAAGGAGTCTCTCGTTATCGTTTCCTGGGACGTTGTCCCAGCTAAATATATACAGCCCTTTTATAGGTATGGATGTAATAGGCGTTATAAGGTCTTCTGTTCGGTAAAAGGTTATCCACTCACTTCCAGGTCCAGTCGCATTGAGTTTATACTCGCCATCTTCATCCGCAGTGTTAAATACAGTTATGATGCATTCATATTCCCCCCCTCTCAGTGCATTATCTACCGAGACAATAGGAGGCGATACACCAACTCCCGCAGCATGCACGGTACTGCTTGCTACTGCCATTATCAATCCGATTAAGACTAAACAAAAGAAGAGTTCTCCTTTTCTCATTTATTCCCTTTTATCTTTTAGCTTTTGTGTAAACGTTAAGATTCCCGTGTATGTTTCCGCTGCTGTTCCTAGAGGTATTGTTAGTGTAAACTCAACAAGAGCTGATTCGCAGCACAATATTCTATCTGTGCTATTCCACGAGGTTTTTAAATTATCACCGCTGATGCTGTTTTTACCCGATGTCAGATCTGACCACAAGAGTCCATCATAATGGTGATTATTATACCCTGATGGGGGCATATCGACGAACTCTAGCTCGACATTGCCGGTGCATGTTACGGTTGTTAAAGCCGTGCTTGACCCACCTAGAGTTATTATCCCGAAGTTCAGGTCTGTTGCCCTTAGGGCAATAGTCGCCTCAACAAAGAACTCGGTGGAGCCAGTATCATCATTACCCGATTTGTCCGTAGCTGTGACCTCCAGCGTGTAAACACCGTGAGGTGTACAGGAGGGTAGGTCAACGGCAGCGATGTACGTACCTTCAGCGTTCCCTTCTCGTTCTGACGTCATCATTATCGGCAGATCAACGCCTGCAATTGCTGGAGAAATAGCAGTTATCTCCACCCGCCCTATCAGATCTACGCCGTTTGGGTGGAACACAGTCGTGGTAACAATGATCTGCGTAGTAGCCGGACATGGATAGATCATTACTGGATCGGGATCCACAGACACTGACAGAACTTCCGGAGCCTCACAGACCACGATTGCAGTCAATGTAACATCCTCGCCTATCGCCGTTGGGAGAGCCAGCGCTAAGTAGACTATCACCGCTGCTGGGAACAGAGCTATTAGTTTACCCATTTTCATCTTCTTGTTGTTACCATTCAATATCCTGTGAGCACAGACTAATTAAATGCAAAATCACCTTTTAGCTTGCCTTCTCGATTTCGTACCAAATATAGCACTCATGATTATTAGTGCAACCAGAGTATAGACAAGCTCGAACCCAGGAATCCACGGCTTCTTCTCTTCCCTCTCTGGTTCGAGAACAGTAAACGAAACTTCTTTGGATTCGGTTTCTTTTCCATCATAAATCACTGTCCCTTTTATCAGATAATCGCCGGGTATCATCATCTTGTAATATAAGTAAGGATTAGCCGTTTCATCAACCTCAATGAGCTTCTCATCGCTCTCTAATAGATCTACAAATTCGCCATTGCGATATATCTCACCCCTAAACTTAGCCCACGTATCGACCATGCCAGTGTTTTCAAAGCGTGCAAGGACTTTTATAACTCGATTGACCTGCGGCTCACCTTCTATTGATAACGAGTCCAATGCACCTTCTCTTGTGAGCGTGCCAGATGGCAGAATCTTAAAAGGCAAATCCTTAGTGGCAAGTGCATCCTCACCAAGCGAGACATCCACGGATGCGATATAATCGCCTGGCTCTTTCCCTACTGTATCCCAGAGCACGACAATCGTATCTATCTTATTTGGCTTTATGCCCGTTTCATTACGCACGAAGGTATCACGGAGCGTGCCGTCCTTTGTTATTCCAAAAGCAATCTTCGGCTTTGCAACTACATTACCTTCATTCTGAAATTCAACCTTTATCTTTAATGGATTGCCAACCTCAGTATCCGCGGTAGTGATCCTTTTCACTATTCCCTTTAAGGTCTGTGTACCAGTCACCAGGATATTTACGCTTTGTGGTATGCGAACCACAGCACCCATAATCGCGCCGCCTTCTCCAGTTACATCCTTTTGAATGCGTTGTGCATATATCGTTGTGGTATACGCTCTGTTTTCAGCATCAGGGGAGATGTCAAACGTAGCAATGACATTTACACGGTCGTTAGCAGGTATTGATAGCTCTTTTATAGGTGTATTTGGCTCTCCTTCCCTGAAGAATGAAATCCAATCGCCGCATTCTCCTTCTGCCGCGAGTGTAAACGTGCCCTGTTCATCTCCGCCATTGAATACTGTTATTGTCTGCTCATATCTTCCGCCGCGACACGCATCGTTAATCGTGAAATTTACGGGTGCGATCCCAATACCGATAGAAGCATCCGCAATAGGACATAAAACCAGGAGTATCGCGATAAGTACAATTGTTTTTGTCCGCTTCATCTTTATTATCATCTTTTTCATTCTACAAATAAAACAAAAGGATGTTATACCGTATATACGATAAAAAGATATTAAAAAAAGAGAGAGGGTAAAGTTTTACCCTGCGATTCCAGTCACCGTGGTTTCTCCTATATAGTTACCTGGCTGTGTACCTACGGGTGCGGTCAATGTGTAGTCTATTTTGGCAGTATCGTCTGGCTTAATGTCTACATCAAATGTCCGCTCCTCCTCAAGACTTTGCTCTTTCGCACCCCCAACGGCTGCACCGATGTACTTATTTTCAATAATGGCCTTTCCCGCCTCCAGATTTTTTGCACTTATCGTAACATCCATCACCACGTTACCTAAATTTTCGATTGTCGGATTTTCCGCTGTCGCCATATCAGCATCCTCCTTGACCGTTTTCTTCTCATCGATAATCACTGTGCCGTAAGCTACACCTGCACCAAAGTCAATTTTATACATCATCATCGTATTCACCTCAAACGTCCCCTTGCCAGTACCTAGCAATCCATCGTTATCCGTAGCAGTAACTTCAACAGTCCATGTGCCGGCTGGAACTTCTAGTGCCTCACCCAAGTCGAACTTGAAGTCCCATGTAGCATCAACCTTAATGTCGCCCTTTGTGTACACATCGCCATCTGGCTTTGTAACCACATAACTGAACGTGTCTATCTCATCTTTAAGTTTGACTGCATTGGGATCACTTAGTGTACCTTTAACTGTGACCTTATCCCCAGGATTTGCCGGATCAGGATCTATAGCAATACCACCTACGACTGGCGGTTCATTATCCACACCTGCGGTCATCGTGGGTGTGTCACCATTCACTATCGGCACGCCTACCGCAGCCACCATTATACAAGCCACTAAGAGAGCAGCTAATTTCTTTGTTCCATTCATTTTTTTCTTTTTACGTCCTATTTTTTTATTTTATTTCTGTTCGCTCAGAAGGGATACATCTTATCCGGAAATGCGATTTCTTCTTCGCCTTCCACCGCTCATCATTGCACCCATTTGTTGTTTCCTTCTATGGTATCCATACGGGGTAAATGGGTATAAAAGCTTTTCGGTTTTTCCCTGATTGTTACCTTTATAGGTAACTGTAAATAACAGTCTTTGATTCAAGATGCATGGCGAGTGTTTTGATGGAGCGTCCACACAAATTTTGGAGGGGTTTTGAAGTGAGAAAATGGCGCTTACTAATACCAGTTATGATGTGGTAGGGCATGCGGCCAGCGCAGAGGAGGCAGTAAAAAGGCTGTTGAACTTGAGCCGGATTTGATATTGAGGGATATTGATAGACTTTAATGATGCTTACTGTAAGTTCAGTACAGGGGCTATAAAGGAGGTTTTACCAATGATGCAGTGGTTACTTCTCGCATTTGCACCCTGTAGTTTAGAGAACCTGTTAATGCCCTGAAAATTGTCTCGATAATCCTAATCGTGATAGGTGTTATCGGCATGAATCTTAGCGATTTGATTCGCGAATAAAACAACACATTCCAATCCACATCATGCTTAAGTACAAGCTAAAACGTTACCAATACATAACGTTTGAAAATACCAATCTGCACGAAACTTTCTCTGCGGACTCAGCGTTCTCTGCGGTAAATGAAATGTGACAAAGTCAAGCCAAGCCATTTTTTTTTATTCTTTGACGACCCTGCCACGGAATAGCGAATAGGTAAGAAAGGCATAGTAATCCGGACGATTTAAAATAAAATCCGGTGACTCTGGTTGACAGATCCGCTCAAATTCCGCCCATTCTTCACGTGTCACCTCTGATTGCGCTTCCGCCCAGAACATCTGGATTGTTGCCGTCAATGCGCTGCGGATGTCATCACTTAGCGGTGCCTGAACGTCCGTTACAAAGGTGTAGCCAGCCAGATCTTCCAGACATGCGTCTCGTAGCCAGCCCCGCGAACATAAGAAGTGGAACTCCGGCTTCATACCATTGGTGAAAGGGGCGATCGCCGGAGAGGTCGTATTGAGCCGAGCCTCCAATAGCGGATATCCCGGGAGTAGCTTTTGTGAAGACCAGAAAAGGATAGCCACGCTGCCGCCTGGCTTCACTATCCGCGCTAATTCCTTCACCAACGGCAAAGGGTCTTAAGCCGGACACGCTATCGCCTTGGGTCCGATCCATATGGTATCTGCACTCCATATCCAATCGAAAGTGTCATCGTCGAACGGAAGTTTGTTCACGTCCCCTTCCTGAAAGGAAATTTGTTCCGACAATCGGGACTTCTTTACTTGTTGCTTCGCGTGAGCCAGAAGTTCAGGAGACAAATCAAGGCCTGTTACATGTCCCGCAGGTGCCACTGCCTCGGCTAACCACAAAGTATGGTGGCCGATGCCGCATCCTACGTCCAGGCCTCGACTTCCCGAAGGTAGCTTCAGCGCTTGGATCGCCGACCGAATGGCGGGCTCTCGCAAAAGATCGGCACAAGACAGCATGTGCGCGTAAGCATCCATGTCCTGCACTTTACTTACCTTCTTTTCGGTTCCCATGTCCATAATGTATTATTTCTTTGGTAAAACTGTTAAAAGTTTTTGAAAGAAAGAGTTTTTTTAAAAAAAGAAACGGTTTATGAAGCGAAAACTAAAAGCCGTCTGGGAACTAACGAGGGCGGAGCATGGATTGATGTACGGGTTTGGAGTGCTAATAGGGATAGTTATAGCAGGCGGGAGTTCCTACGCGGTAGCGATTTTAGGCTTTCTTGTCGCACTATTCATTCAAGCAGGCACCTTCGCGCTAAACGACTATTGTGACCTGGACTCGGACATAGCAAACCGGAGGATGGATAGACCGCTGGTGAGAGGCGAGCTAAGAAAAGAGGAATCATTGCTAATCGCCTGCTTCACCACTGCACTCGGCATTATATTTGCGATAGTCCTTGCAATAATCATAAATAGCTTTATTCTCCTGCTCCTGGCACTTGTATTAGCTGCATTGGGCATACTCTACGACATAAAGATGAAGGCATTCCTTGCGATAAGTAATATTTATATAGCCGTCACGATGGCAGTGCCTTTTATCTTTGGCGGATTAATAGCAGGAGGAGTAGATATGTCGCTGCTTGTCCTCTCTTCTATTGCGTTCCTTGCAGGTCTCGGAAGAGAAGTGATGAAGGATATAGCAGATGTAAAAGGCGATGCACTGAGAGATATAAAGAGTGTTGCACGGATATACGGCGTGGAGAAGGCAAAGACGATTACTGTTCTTTCTTATTCTCTCGCGGTCGTACTGAGTGTGATACCTGTTTTTCTGGTCAATACGACCTACGCCTTTAATCTTGCGTATCTACTTGTAATTCTAGCTGCCGATGCTCTGTTTCTGCATGTGTGTGTCAAACTGCGAAAAGAGGATGTAAACTACAACTATCTGAGGAAAGAGACGTTAATAGCAATTGCTATTGGGTTAATTGCGTTTGTATCTGGTGCTCTGATCCCCTTATGATCTTAAATACGCAATGCAAGTAGCTAAGAGCTTTTATTTATTTTACAAGAAAGCATAATATCCAACTAAAATTAATTATTGACACAGATTAACACTGATTAACGCAGAAGAAATTAAATCCGTGTAAATCTGTGTAAATCTGCGTCCTAAATTAAGTAGGTTGAAGTTATACTTTATATACAATAAAAAAAAAGCACTAAAATAAAAATTTATCCGTATATATATATATATCCTTGGTTGTGAGAAAGATGAGAATAGCAATAGGCGGCACTTTTGACCCGCTGCATGACGGACATAAGAAGTTATTGAAGAAGGCGTATGAGCTCTGTGAAGGTGGGGAAATCGTCATAGGCGTGACATCGGATAAAATGGCACGTGCAAATAAGGACAGACTGGTTCTTCCTTACAATAGTAGGGCAGAGAGGATCCGACAACATATGTATAAAGAATACGGGGTGAAGGTGAGAACGATGGAATTAAACGACAGATATGGCATCACCTTAGATGCGGATATTGATTATATCGTTATATCGCCAGAAACGTATGTCATTGCGTTGACAATAAACGAACTGAGAAAAGAGCGTGGCAAGAAGGCGATAAAGATAGTAAAAGTGGCGCATGCAAAGGCCGCAGATGGGCAGATAATCTCTTCTACACGGATAAAAGCGGGCGAGATAGATGAACATGGGGCTTTACTTGCGCACTTATGATGAGAAAGATACAGGATACAAGATAGATGCTAGTTCTCATATCATATCACAAATTTCTTCTCTAACTTCGTCAGGTTCTCACAGCCGTTCTTCAGCACCAGCACCATATCCTCCAGTCGGATGCCACCTACTTCCGGATCATACAATCCCGGCTCTATTGTAATCACATTCCCTTCTCGTAGTTCGTAATCATTATCGCCAACGCTGGGTTTCTCATGTATATCCAACCCCACACCATGACCCGTGGAATGAATAAAACCCCTCTTACTTCTTTTTCTTAATGTCCCATAACCACATTCCTCAAATATATCACAGACACGATTATGCACCTCTTTGCAGGTTACACCCGCTTTTAAGAGCGCTAATGCAGCTTCTTGCGCATGCTTAACAGCCACGTACATCTCTTTTAGCGCCTTTTCCGGCTCGCCTTTGGACACGGTTCTTGTCATATCTGCAAAATATCGCTCCAACTTCAATCTCGGGAAGATGTCTATGATAATGGCTTGATTTGCGTAAATGGGACCAGAACCAGTAAAATGGGGATCCGCCGCTCTTTTACCGCATGCTACTATTGGCTCTCCGCCGTCACAGGTACAGCCTGCATCAATCAAAGCGTGTTCTATGTATGTCTTTAGTCGCTCAGACGTTAGGACCTTCCCGTTATCCATAAGACAGTTGTCCTTCACCGAAGATTCCTTTATAACCGTTATGGCGATCTCCATTGCGTGCTCGCATGCTCTTTGCGCCTTCCTCACATATTTTATTTCCCGCCCACCCTTTATCTCACGCTCTTTCGTCATTATGAGTTCCTCTACGGGAACTACTTCTATGCCCGTCTTTCTTAGTTCTTCGGCAGTGAATAAAGAGAAATACCTGGGCACTTCTATTGAGGTTATATTTTCTTCATGCAGGACGTTTGTGATGAGCTCTTCTGTTTTTAGATCATGGCCGTAATCGCGCGAAGATCGAACTTCATTTACGATTGACTCCTTTTTCGCACGTTCATATTCCATCTGCGATACAATGAGGATGTCTTTGTGAGGCAAGCGAAGATAAACAAAAGGGTCTGCGGCGAGAAAACGAGTTGCGTAATACATGTCTGCATTATGCATGCTCGCACTGACCATTAGAAGAGGTTTTGCACTCATGTTTTCTATTTTATCGCGCTGGCATAAAATCTATTCTATTCCACCACAAAAATAAAATAAATTGTTGACACAGATTAACACAACACTTTTTCTTTTTTACAAACCTTAACTCCGCATCAATTGGGGAATATGTTCAACCCAAGTTTTTCCTCCAGATCCATTACCTTCTTTGGAACCTCAGAGATCATGCTATGATCTTTTAGATTGACATGATAGACCTTGCTGTATTTGAACAACAGAT
>CBDAFQ010000013.1:0-17569 GCA_965195275.1 uncultured ANME-1 euryarchaeote
ATAGAGCGTATCAAACGCTAAAGTCGATTTGCCACTACCGGAAAGACCAGTTATCACTATAAACTTATCTCTCGGCAGCGCAAGATTAACATTTTGCAGATTATGTTCCCGGGCGCCTTTGATGATTATTCGTTTCATCACCGTCTAACTGTATAGGTTATTGGACTTGTTGCTAAAGGCTCAATTCCAACCCACAAAAAAAATATTGGCCGTATATTACCTATAAAATAAATATATCCGGTGACTCTTATATATGGGGGTAAAAAAAAATGGATTCTATACTGATATTTGCAGGAATAGTATTTGTAGCATTGATCATTCTGGCGTCTTCGGTAAAGGTAGTGAAGGAATATGAGCGCGGTGTAATCTTCAGACTTGGTCGGTTAGTGGGTGCAAGGGGGCC
Source organism: uncultured ANME-1 euryarchaeote (assembly GCA_965195275.1). GTDB lineage: Archaea > Halobacteriota > Syntropharchaeia > Alkanophagales > Methanospirareceae > Methanophaga. The sequence continues at coordinate 404 of CBDAFQ010000013.1, forward strand.
AGGGCTGTTCTTAATCATACCCATCTTCGAGACAATGGTGAAGATCGACTTACGGGTATCTGTTTTCGACGTTACGCCGCAAGAGGTTATAACCAAGGATAACGTCACTGCGAGAGTGAATGCAGTCGTCTATTACCGCGTACTTGACCCGGAGAAGGCAGTGACCGAAGTGGAGCGATACGAATATGCAACCGCTCAAATCGCGCTGACCACGATAAGAGGTGTGATAGGACAGGCGGAACTGGATGAATTGCTCTCTGGACGAGACAAAATAAACAAACGCTTGCAGACTATAATAGACGAAGCGACAGACCCGTGGGGTATAAAGGTATCCTCAGTAGAGATAAAGGATGTTGAGTTGCCAAAAGAGATGCAACGTGCTATGGCTGCACAGGCTGAGGCAGAGCGGAACAGAAGAGCACGTATTATTTCCGCAGATGCTGAGTTTCAGGCGTCGAAGAAGGTTGCAGAAGCTGCAAACGTCCTAGAAAAAGAAAAAGGCGGGATGTACATTCGAACTTTGCAAACGATAAAAGAGGCAACAGAGGAAAAAGCTACTACTGTCATCATACCATTCCCGATAGAGATGCTCGAAGCTTTTGGATTTCGGGGCGTTAGAAGCACAAAACAAAAAGAAGAAGAAACTTCGGATGATATAGCAGAGGAATAATTTTGTTGGATTTTCTCGGAAGCTACAGTACACAAATCCAACTTTTTATTTTTTCTTTTTATTTTTAATTTCTTTTTCCTTTTAAGAAACTGTTATGGGGAAGCAATTCTTAGAAATCGTTGAGAAAGAGAAGGTAGAAGAAATAGTTGCCGAGCTCAGTGCGAAACTTGCAAAGCAGACAGAGAAGGAAAAAGCGGGTATCGACGAAGCGCTCGGTAGAATTGCAGCTACAGACATCTTTTCAGTTCTCAATATCCCCCCTTTTGACCGAGCAACTATGGACGGCTACGCAGTGGTTGCCGCTGATACATTCTATGCAGACGAAAACAATCCCGCCTCGTTGATTATAAGAGGATATGTCCCTGCGGGCGAGTTACCTTCACAAGATGTAGAAAGCGGCTATTGCTTGGGCATATCTACCGGCGCACCTATCCCGAAAGGTGCAAATGCTGTTGTCAAAATCGAAAACACATTTCTTGATGATGCCGAAATAAAAAAGGTGAAGATATACAAACCAGTCGCTCCTAACGAGAACATCATGCTCGCAGGCACGGATATAAAGCGAGGCGAGCGGATAGTAAAGGGGGGGACCATGCTAACGCCACGTGAGACCGGTGTTCTGGCTGCATGTGGGCTAAACGAAGTCTCTGTACGTAAAAGACCGAAAGTTGCAATCATATCCACGGGCAATGAGATACTCGTGCCTGGCGAAGACCTCAAACCGGGAAAGATATACGATGTTAATGCGCAGGCAATCAGCGATTCAGTTAGAGACTGCGGCTGTGTCCCTTTAGCTCTTGGAATTGCACGCGATAACGTCAACGAGATTTCTGGAAGCTTAAAAGAGGCATTAAAAAGGGATGTTGATGTTATAATCGCCTCGGGCGGTACCTCGGCAGGCGTTGGTGACCTATTGCCAAATGTGATAGAAGAGCTTGGCGAGATTATCGTGCATGGCGTTGATATAAAACCAGGAAAACCGCTCATCTTCGGCTTGATCAGGGGAAAACCGGTGTTTGGATTGCCTGGCAATCCTACTTCTGCGTTAATTACCTTTAACCTTTTCGCAGCCCCTCTGCTACGCACAATAGCCGGTATCCGCTCGCTCGAAGAAGGCGAAAGGCGAAGTGCAAAAGCTGCAATTAGGATCTTCTCCGAGCGAGGGCGAAATGAATACGTACTTGTAAATCTCATGCCCCTAAACGATGAATTACTTGCATATCCTATTCTCTCCGGCTCCGGTGCTATTACAACCCTATCAAAAGCGGATGGCTATTTGTACATGGCGAAAGGGAAGGAGATACTGGAAGAAGGGGAAATGGTGGAAGTTAAATTATTGACGAACCGAAATCAGCTCAAAAATCGGTGATTTTTGAGCTGACAATGCAAAATGGAAAGTGCAAAAGTCAAAGTTCAATAAAAAGCGATACACTCACGTAATTATTTATATTCTAAGTTCCATATCTAATATCTAAAGGCATACCCGCCTTAACTCAGTTTGGAAGAGTGCGCGGCTGTAGTGTGGCGTTAGATCACCTCCCAAAAGATCTTATAACCGCGCGCGGACACCGTGCTGTCCCCGGTTCAAATCCGGGAGGCGGGATTTTTTAGTAAAAATGACAGAAATGAAGGAACTATTGAAGGAATTAGCTGAAGCACATGGCGTTTCCGGTCGCGAAGGCGAGATAAGGGCAATCGTGGAAGCAGAACTAACGCAATATGTGGACGAGATAAAGACCGACAGGTTGGGTAATTTGATAGCAACGAAACGGGGTAAAAAACCGTCTGTTATGCTTGCTGCGCATCTCGATGAGATCGGGCTTATGGTGAAGCATATAGAAGACGATGGATTTATGAGATTCTCAACCATTGGTGGCTGGTTTGATCAGACACTGCTAAATCAAAGGGTGATTTTGCAGGTCGATAGTGGTGTTGTATATGGCGTTGTCGGTTCAAAACCACCACATAAAATGAAGAAGGAAGAGCGGGATAAGATGATCAAATGCGAAGATATGTTCATTGATGCAGGAGCTCGTAGCAAAGAGGAAGTAGCGCAAATGGGCATCTCTATTGGAACCCCGGTCACCATAGATAGGCACTTTGTAGAGCTCAAAAACGGTATTGTTACCTGTAAAGCATTTGATAATCGAGCAGGTGTCGCGATAATGATAGAAGCACTAAAAAGGGTGAATACTGAATTTGAGGTATATGCAGTGGGAACGGTACAAGAGGAAGTAGGGCTGAAAGGAGCACGAACCGCAGCTTTTGGGCTCGACCCCGATGTGGCTATCGCAATAGATACCGATATAGCAGGTGGGCACCCGGGAATAGAAAAGAAAGACACGACAGTAGAGATAGATAAAGGTCCGGTAATCACCGTTTCTGATGCCTCGGGCCGTGGTATAATAACGCCACTCTCTGTCTTGAAATGGCTTAAAGAGACTGCGTCCCACCACAAGATAGAATATCAACTCAGTGTATCGGAAGGCGGTATGACAGATGCAGCTATAATTCATCTCACAAGAAGCGGCATACCCACGGGTATTATCGGTGTGCCTACAAGATACATACATTCGCCTGTGGAGCTGATAGGCATGAAGGACATCGATAAATGCGCTGAGCTCATTGCACGGGCTGTCGAGCATGTGGGTGATTACTTCTGAGTATGCTCAAAAGAAGAGGATGTGTTCAGCATGGAGGAGTTGAAGGAACTCGCAGCACTTGCTTACGTTCATCTGAATGATGTCCGAATCCGAACCCGGGACGGTGGCGAAGAAGTGATTTATAGGTGACATGCCATGGTAAGCTTTTTTCTTGAGGCTGTGCCCGCAAATGTGCTTATTGCAAGGGCTATTTGCAGCGATAACGTGGCTAACAATGCTAGTTACATCAGCTTCGGGGCATTGATAAGGATAAGAGGTGATAACAGACTCGTTTTGAAGCGAGCAATCGTTGAACAGGCAATTGGTAGGGTGTTGACTGAGAACGAATGGCAGAGTGTTACCTGGAATCACATCGGCGCCATTTCCAAATCCGGCCGAACCGAGATTGTATTCGAGGATTCCGAAGAATCAAGAGTACTTGATGAGTTCTGGGATAAACGGTTAGAGAATGTGAAAAAGAATAAAAGTTAAAAAGTGCTTATTGTATATTCAAGTAAAATGGCAAAAATAGAACTCGTTTGCTGGAAGGATAAAATCGGTGGCGAAATAGAGAGACAGGTAACAGATGCGTTCAGCTATGGCTTTACCATTGGTTCGCATGGCGAATGGGAGATGGCAATAGCGAAGGAGGATAAAGAAGTTTCGAAAAACGAACTCGTGAACATAACGATAGAAGATATAGAGTTGCCGCCAAAGGCGATAGTCTTGCCTTGTAACATAATGCGACATGCACTTGGCATTGTTTCTTCGTTCGCGGCTGTGGGACAGCCAAAGAGTGTAGAGGAAAAGAGAGTGCTTAATGAAGCTATTTTTCACCCCCTGTTTGATGGTAAGGTAAGTAAAGGCGAATTACTCTCTGTTGTGAATATATTTTATGCTGCGGTAGAGCGAAGGCTTGCGAGAGGTGCTGCGGAGAAGTGGCTGCGCGAGCGATACAAGTATTAGCTTTCGTCGGTGCGCCCGCGGCCGGGAAGACAGAAGCGGCATCGGTAGCTAAGACGCTTGGCATTCCGATCATAACCATGGGTGACGTGATAAGGGCGGAGCTAAGAAGGCGAGGTCTTCCGTTAAGCGACGAAAATGCGGGCAGAATTGCATCGGAGCTGCGAGCGCGAGAAGGAATGGATGCGATTGCAAAACGGTGCATCCCACATATAAAAGCGATAGCTGGTAAAAAAGCGGTTATCGTAATAGATGGTATAAGGGGCATCTCCGAAGTGGAAACGTTTAAAAAAGAATTTGGCACTGATTTTACGCTTGTGAGAGTGGATGCCCCTCTCAATCTCAGATATGAGCGGATAAAGACCCGTGGCAGAGGTGATGACTCGCTTAGTATCGAGGAATTTAAGGCACGAGAAGAGAGGGAGAAAGGGTGGGGAATGGGAGAAGCAATGAAAAATGCTGATAATGTTATAACGAACACGGGTTCTCGAGAACACTTTAAAGAACAGATAGAAGAGATTTTAGCTTCTTCGATACCGGAATATGGTAATTGCTCAAAATCTTGTGGATTTTGAGCAATTAATTTCAAAATGCAAATTGCAAAATATAAAACGGTAAAATGGGCTCTTTTAACTTTAAAGCAGCCATTAACACCATCTGTTGAACTTTGACTTTTGCACTTTGCATTTTAAATTTTGCATTATCAGCTCAAAAAAAACAAAGGTTTTTTGAGCAGATACGGAACATGTATAGAACCACGAGATTATACAACGGCGCTTGCTACATCTCTGCTTTCTGTGGCGGCCAACCTGTATTGTCTCTTTGCCCTACTTCCTTTTCTCATCAAAATACCAGTAGAATGGAAGTTCCCTAAATATGTAGATATTGTAGTAAGTCCCACTTTCTCATCATACACGTCTTCATATATACACCTTACCTCTGAAGAAGTGAACCAATCCTTTGGTGCCTTTTCATCAAAGCGCAAAAAGGATGCCAATCGCTCCTTTATCGTAAGTTCTTCGCCTTCATAATAATCATCAACTGCCGGCGAAGAAAGGTGCGTCTCCAAAAACTTTGTCACGTCATTTATAGTCATCTGTCGGAGCAGCTGGATTTGTAAATCGCCCTCCTTCTCCAGGGTTGTTTTTGTACCTTCTTCATCCGTTACCTCTACCCGCACCTTTAGCATCGCTTTCACCTGTTCACATATTCAGTGAACAAGTGAAGGTAAGGAAGAGGTTATATATAAAGGTATTGCTGTAAATGTACAAAATCTCATTAGCGTCACTTGCTGATTTTTGACGTTTACCCCTTTTTATTTTACACCTTACACGTTTAATTCTATGCTCAACCGCAGCCAAACTTTTGAGTTGACACCTCTGTTTCCTGTGGAGTGAGGTAGTGAACAGTGAACCTTGCTAAAACTTTATAGCATGAAAGACAAAATTATTAAGTAGTAGAAGGTAATGCAAAATTGACAGAGAAGAAAGAGTACTACAAAACCTTAGGTGTAGATCGCGGATCATCGCAGGACGAAATAAAGCGTGCTTATCGGAGATTAGCAAAAAAATATCATCCTGACCTCAACAAGGAGAACCACAAGGAATCCGAGGAGAAGTTTAAAGAGGTATCCGAGGCTTATGAGGTGTTATCGGATTCACAGAAGAGGGCGAATTATGATAGATTTGGGAGTGCAGGCGTTGATTTCGGTCGTGGTGGATTTGAGTGGTCTAATTTCACACGGTTTAGCGATGTAGAGGATATATTTGGAGGCTTATTCAAGGACCTTTTTGGCGGTAATTTCGGTAGATCTCAAGGCGGCAGCTCCATGTTCGATGACCTCTTCGGCCGGGGACAGACAGGGGCAGATGCAGGATACCGGCCAGAGAGAGGAAGCGACATCAGGTATGATCTTGAAATAGACCTTGAAGATGCTGCGATGGGGATGGAAGAAGAGATAAGCATTGCTAGACGGGATTTCTGTCCCAATTGTAGCGGAACGGGCGCGAGTGCAGGCGGATTGGAAACCTGTGCTACTTGCGGAGGAACGGGACAGGTAAAAAGAGTGCAAAGGCAGGGCTTTGCACAATTCATTTCTATCGGTTCCTGCCCTCGATGCCGAGGAACGGGAAAAGAGATAAAAGATCCATGTGAGAATTGTAACGGAAACGGTAAAATCAAAGTGAATAAGAAGATATTAGTGAAGATGCCTGCGGGCGTAGATACCGGAAGCAGATTAAGGATTGCAGGAGAAGGGAACGCAGGCGAGAGAGGAGGTCCACCGGGCGATTTGTATGTGATGATACATGTAAGGGAGCATGAATTCTTCAAAAGAGGGGGCAACAACCTGTTTTGTGATGCTCCTGTTCACTTCGCGCAGGCGGTGTTTGGCGATGAGATAGAGCTAATGACGATAGAAGGCGGCACGGTAAGACTAAAAATGCCTGCTGGCACGCAATCGGGCACGGTCTTCCGACTGAAGAACAAAGGAATGCCCGATTTAAGGGGCTATGGGAAAGGTAACATGCTAGCGAAAGTGCAGGTTATAACACCGTCAAAACTGAGTAAAAGGCAAAAGGAACTGTTACGTGAATTTGATGAGGGAGAAGAAGCAGGGGATACGCAAAAGAAAAGTGCCTTTTGGAAAAACAAAAAAAAACAAAGTAAGTAAGTAGATAAAAAAAAACAAAGGTGAAAGGTATGAAGCAAGAGATACGAACGCCCATACTCTCGGTACTTGGACATATAGATCATGGTAAGACCTCACTACTTGATTCGATACGGGGCACAGCAATCACAGCAAAGGAAGCAGGTCGTGTGACGCAGCATATAGGTGCGACAGAAATCCCTATTGATACAATAAAAAAGATTTGTAAACCACTAAAAAGGGATTGGACAGGAATAGAAATACCTGGTTTGCTTTTCATTGACACTCCAGGGCATCATGCCTTCGCATCATTGAGGAAACGCGGAAGTGCTTTAGCTGATGTCGCGGTCCTTGTAGTGGATGTGATGGAGGGTTTTCAACCGCAGACATACGAATCGTTAAACATTTTAAGGCTATTAAAAACGCCTTTTGTTGTTGCATTGAACAAAATAGACCGGGTAAGTGGCTGGAATTCGACGAATAAACCTTTCATTATCAATTATAAAGATCAGCCGGATTATGCGCGGAATGAACTGGACGCGCGGATATATGATATGGTAGGAGACCTTTACGATAAAGGCTTCTCGGCTGACAAGTATGACCAGATAAGAGATTTCGCAAAGACTGTGGGTATTGTGCCGCTGAGTGCACAGACCGGAGAAGGGATTGCTGATTTACTCCTTGTGCTCATAGGATTATCGCAGAAGTTCTTTGAGATGACTCTGCGTCTACATTTAGAAAAAGCGGGTGTTGGCACGATATTAGAGAAGAAGGAGGAAAGAGGGCTCGGAACTACGATTGATGTGATATTATATGATGGTAAGATCAGCGTGGGCGATACAATCGTGGGTGGTGGCACTGATGAGGAACCAATAGTTACAAAGGTGAAGGCATTGCTGAAACCAAGAGCACTGCAAGAGATACGGGTAGAGCAACGGTTTGAGCGGGTAAAAACGGTGAATGCCGCTTCTGGTGTGAAGATAGTAGCACCGAATATAGAAACTGCGCTCCCGGGTGCACAGGTGAGAGTGGTTGGAGAAGGAGATGTACTTGAGAACGTGGTGAAATTGGTTAAGAGCGAGATAGAGGAGATGAGGATGGAGACATCACCAGAAGGGCTAATAATAAAGGCAGATACCATGGGCTCACTGGAAGCGCTTGCTTCTGAGCTGCGAGATGAAGAGATAGAGGAGATAAAAAAGGCAGAGGTTGGGAATATATCTAAAAGGGATGTGATAGATGCGGGTACGGTTAAGAACCGTTATTCCGGTGTTATTTTGGGCTTTAATGTTGACCTCCTCCCGGATGCAAAAGAGATGGTTAGGGAGAATGGAATACCAGTATTTATAAGCGATGTCATTTACCGGTTGATAGGAGAGTATAAGGACTGGATGAAGGGAGAGAAGGAGAAAGAGAAGCGTGAGATTATCGAACGGCTGCCCACACCTGCTAAGATTAAGATCCTGCCTGGGTGTGTGTTCAGGCAAAGCAAGCCCGCCATCGTAGGTGTGGAAGTTCTTGGTGGGAAGATACAAACAGGTGTGGACCTGATAAAAGCGGATGGTACCAACATAGGCACGATAAATGAGATACAAGATAAAGCAGAGAGCATAAAAAGTGCGGGACTGGGGATGCAAGTCGCTATTTCAATGAAGAAACCGACTGTGGGGCGGCAAATAAATGAGAAAGATCTATTATATGTGGATATTAGCAAAGAAGAAGCGAAAGCACTATCTGGTTTGTTGTCCGCTGATGAAGAGGATGTGTTAGAGGAGTTGATGAAACTAAAAAGCCGGCATTTGTAACCACAAGATTACACAGATTTCCACGAGAGAAATTGTGAAGATGCAAGAAAATAAATTATTGACACAGATTAACGCAGATTGACACAGAAGAAATCAAATCAGTGTAAATCTACGTCTTAAATATGTAGAAGTTATACTTTAGATACAACAAGATACAAGTCAAACTTGTATCCTGCATCTGACATTATTACAAAACCCACTTAAGCGTCAGCACAAGTTCCTTTACGGCTTCTGCGTGATCCATTACCGTTTCCGGTGGTAACCAGTCCTCATAGAAGTTCTGATGTAAGGTACTTGCGAGACTAAATAACCGTACGAGCTCCGGCTCTTCAAGTTCCGTACCCATTTTTTGATACGAATGTATACAATTCGGCATGCGATTTTATTACAATGCCTCGCCGTGCTGCTATCGCCTTGACGATTTCAGCAGCAGCGCCCCGGAGCTTCTCAGATGCCTGAACAAAGTCCTCCTTCGCTATCAGCGCATACGCGTCCATCGGATATTTATCGTTCAATTTGAGATACTGTTTGTTCTGCTTTTTGCGCATATGCTTCACTGCTCGTAGCATAGTCCTAACTTACTCGTAATATTATAAAAAGAATTAAAAGAGTTATTAGAAGAGGATTATATAATATAAAGGAGAAGAAAATGCAAGTAGTGATAAGCGACCCGAAGACCGGGAAGGCGTACAAGGTGGAAGGTAAGGATACGGAAGCTCATGCTTTATTCATTGGCAAACGAATAGATGACGTTGTGGATGCGGATATTATCGGCTTGGGCGGTTATGTATTGGAGATAACCGGCGGCTCGGATAAAGAAGGCATGCCGATGCGGAAAGATGTATCAGGAACCGCGCGAAGGCAGATTCTTATCACCTCCCCACCGGGCTACAGACCAACGGAGAATGGTAAAAGGAGACGGAAATCGGTCCGAGGTAACGAGATCTCAACTGAGATTTCGCAGATCAACGTGAAGATAAAGGAGTATGGCTCGAAGCCGTTAGAGGGGCTATTTGGGGCAAGTGAAGAGAGGGGATCGTGATTGTGGATGCGAAACAAAATGGAAAGTGCAAAATAAGTAAATATTAAAGATGCTTGATACAAGATGCAGGTCAAACGTGTATCATGTATCCGGCATCCGGTATCAGACATCGTTTTCTTGTTTTAACGCCATAAGACCAACTCCGCCGCTTTCTTTACCTCTACCCGATATTTTTCAAGTGTGTAGACCCCCACTTTATAATTTTCCTGGAATGCTTGACTGAGCATAGACACGAGCGATGAAACTTCCCGTAAGCTTCTTAAGTCATTACCAACCGCGACTTTCGCAGCACTTTCTTTTACGTCTTCGCCTTTTTCTCCTTGAATATCCAAAATGACATAGTTCATATCTACACCAGCTCGCTTACTTATCTCTTCTTCTAATTCCTTTCTTCGCTTTTCCGTTCTTAATTCCTCTGCTACACACAGGTCATTTATGCTTGTATATACCGCACGTTTGAATAATCGTCTCTCGTTTATCCGCACCATCATCTCCCTTGGATAACCTTTTGCATTCCTCAACGCAATATCTAGTTCGGAATCATCCATTTGTCGCAATGCCAACGCGTCAGATCGCGATTCTATGCGATACTCAAGTGCTTTCAAGAGCATCAACTGCGCTATCCTAGCCGTGTGGTGTTTATAAACTGTAGGCGACATTAAGAATCGAGAGAAGAGTAAATATTCCGCTGGTAGTATCCCTTTTTCTGTTATGACAAGGCGGCCATTGAAGAACTCCAGGCCTTGTATGAGCCTTATATTGTCAACAACGCCGTATGCAACGCCAGTATAGTAGGCATCGCGAACCAAATAATCCATCTTATCCACGTCTATTTCTCCGTTTAAAAATCTCGAAAAATCGTGGTCGTCGTCATCGTCCCCCCCTACCCCTTTTATATAGCGCATTACCTTTCTCTTATCCACGCAATGTTCTTCTAAGACGTCAGCAATAGTTTTAGAGTGTTCTGCGTCTTGTTTAAAGATTATATCCTCAATATCCTCATGACTTTTTCCCGTGATTTTTTTTAGCAGTGGTTCCGTCACGTGCGAGTAAGGACCATGACCGATGTCATGAATCAAGGAAGCGACAAGAAGCTCTTTCTCTTCCGCTTTTGATACTTCCAGTGTGTCAAGCAAGACGTTCGTCAAGTGATAAGTTCCAAGAGAATGTTCAAACCTCGTGTGATTTGCTCCCGGATAAACCAAATAAGCGAACCCAAGCTGTTTTATTCGTCGCAACCTCTGCATCGCCGCGGTGTCGATTATCGCGATTGCAAGCGCATCTAGTTCTATATACCCGTGTATTGGATCTCTTATTACCGTTTGCATCAAATTAAAAGAGAAAGGTTTGTTAAAGAAAAGAATTACTATATAAATTTGAGAGGGCAACTAAAAAAATATTTTCCCCCCTCCCACTCTCTCTTTTGCTTTACGCTATTTTTCGTCTCCGTACTGAATATGCAACTGCGAACAGAGACGCAATAGCGAAACCAACTTCAAAACCGGGTGGTGTCGGCGTTGGAGTCTCAGCAACAGTCGACTCTGGAGTTTCTACCACAGTTGGCGTTGGAGTCTCAGCAACAGTCGGCGTTGGGGTTTCAACAACCGTAGGCGTTGGTGTTTCTGCCACTGTTGGCTTTGGCGATGGTGTCGACGGTACGATTGGACCCTTCAGCTCGAGTGGGTTCCCATATACAACACGTCCATTGTCGGTAATAGTCCATTCACAGAAACACCCCATCACATCACCGTGCTCATCAAACGTGATTTCGCCAGAAGCACCCAGATAGTTTATGGAATAAAAACCTTTTCGGATAGTATCTAATGCTTCACCGATGTCAGAAACGTCTTTATTTCCTGGCGGATTTGCAACATCTCGTAAACTGTCACGGATAGCCGTTCCGGAAGTGTCACCCGCTTTTTCTATCGCAAGTGCTACCACAGCCACTGCATCATAGCTGTTAGCGCAGTAGGCTTCAGGCTCCTTCCCGTACTCGGCCAGATATTTCTGCCGGAATGTTTCGTATGCGGGACCTCGCGAGTCAGGCGTTGTCCCTTTTAATCCCGCTATAATATAGTTACCCGCCTCGTCCTTGCCCACCATATCTGCCAAATTGTCACTCTTGAGCCCCTCAGAAAGTAGCCAAGCTATATTATCCATATAGCCGTTCTTGTATGCCGCTTTCAGCATACCACTGCCGGTCTCCGGATATGCACACAGCATAACGCAATCAGGATTCACGGCTGCTACTTGCTCTACTTCCGAATTGAATGTGGTTGTGTCAGGGTCGTATTTCACGGATTCCAATACCCTTCCGCCGAGCGTTTTGAATTCCTTCGTGAATGCCTTCTCGAATCCTACTCCGTATGGGTTCCAAACTACCAGCGTGCTCGCTGTCTTATAGCCCTGTTGGATAGCAAGCCTTCCCATCGCTATTCCTTGCAATGCGTCAGAAGGGCATGTTCTAAAAAAGAGATCGTTGTCCGGATAGGTTGTAAATTCCACGCCTGTAACAGAAGGTGAAATCTGAAGAACGCCGTTACTCGTGGTATAACCAATGATTGCCTTGCAGGTTTCGCTGCCCGCTGTTCCGATTATTACCGAGACAGGGTACCAATCAAGGAGTTCATGTGCCTTCACAACGGCTTCATCTTCTGACGTTTCGGTATCCTTGATTATAAGCTTAAGTCTTCCGCCGAGTACACCGCCGTTTTCGTTTACCTCTTTCACTGCCAGATTCATCGCATCTGTCTCAGGTTTTCCGTACGCGCCTAAGTCCCCGGAAAATGGATAAAGAACTCCTATAGTCACATCTTCAGCACCCACCGTGCCCACGGATAGAACGGCTGCCAGAACAAAAGTTGCAATAACTAAACCCTCTGTTAAACCTTTTGTATTCATAATTTCCTCCTTTTTAATTTAAAGGGTGTTTATGTGCTTAAAAAGATTGTGGTGCATATAAGGATATTCACAACTCCAGCAACTCCTCTTTCTTCAGTCTGTCCACAATCTCCTTAACACAGTCTCTTAAATTCCGTCTGTTATCATATCCATCAAAAAGAGCAGCTAAATTAGCTTTACCGTTCTTCTTCTCTTTAATTATAGCTATGAGGTTTCCCATTGCCCTTTCTATATCATCCACAATGCTCACGGTCGCAAACCGGGAAGTTCTGGATAGCGGATTCAGATCAACTGTTATCACCTTCTTCCCCATCTTTATGAGCGCTTCACATCGGTCACCGTCTTCCAAAGGTGCAAGAACCACATCAGCGCTGTAAATACCTTCGTGATCTACCTTTGCACGTGCATGCGCTATTCCGGGTATTCTCGCATCGGCTTTATCGCCAAGCACGTTAGCAGCCCCTTGCTCCTCTAATCGCGCTTTTATTCGTCTCGCCCGCTCTTCGGTTCTATAAAATATATTCACCTCTAAAGGTGCGTTTATCAATTTGCTCAACTCAATTATCTCCTTTGTGACTAATGCAGCAGCATTACCATTCACAGAAATAACTGGCTTCTGCGCAATAAGTAACAAAGCAGCAGCAGCTTCTGTCGCTTTCCGCGCCGAATTTAACGTTCTTTCACCGATTAAATAATCAAATGCTTCGCCCCTACCATGTGCTATCAAGCCTTGCTTGCCAGTTATCCCCACTTCTAAGCCAGCAACGAGTTTCTCACGCTTCTTTAATGATTCATAGCGTGGATGTGTTTTTGGAATCATCGTCATCTGATTATCTATATATACACCTTCATAGATTTAAATCAGTGAATTATAGTTGATTCCGAAGTTATAACCACAAGATTATACACATTTTTTACAAGAAAGCATAATATCCAACTAAAATTGATTATTGACACAGATTAACACTGATTAACGCAGAAGAAATTAAATCCGTGTAAATCCGTGTAAATCTGCATCTTGAATGGATGGAAGTTATACTGGTATATACAACGAGAGAACAATAACAGGAATCCATTTTCTGTCTTTCATCTTTGATTTTATCCCATATCAAGCACTACTTCTTGTGTTAATCTCGTGAAATCTCGTGGTTTATTAATTGCAATTTATTACGGGAATGGGCCATATACCACCTGGGGGTACTCATAGATCTAAAGTGGTTTGCTCTATTCTTCTTTCCGCGCTAAAAGATTACTCCAGCGCCGGTAATCACGCAATTTCCATGCACCCGCCTTCTTCAGGTCTAAAACACCACACACCGGCTTTTTATCCAAAAAGTGGCAGTTCAAACAATTACCGTTACAGCCCTTAACCGGCTCAAACCTCTTACCATCCCCTTCTCTTACATAAATTGGTATATCCATACCCTCACAATTATTAGAACTCATAAACTCTTTGTTTAATCCTCTAACCTTCTTCCCGTCAAGTGACTCAAACTCCATACAGAGTCCCAGCGTCACCTTATTTCTATCGCAAATCGCACGCATCGTTCTGAACAACTTTTTACGGTATTCTATCTTTGCATGAAAACGACCGCTCAGCACCTCTGTATACAACTGGTCCATCTTCCTTCTTGGTATTTTAAACCTTGCCTCAAGCTTGTCGTATAGCTCATACTTCAACGCTCGCGGAATATCCATACAACTTGCTATTATGTGCCCCGCACCAGCATCAACCACTTTCTGCACCAACGCATCTAAACCTTCTTCATCATCGGTCACATAAGGGATTATCGGGTCAATTCGGCACACTGCGAATATACCTGCATCGGAAAGCCGTTCTATATTTCGCACCAGTTCGTCTGTTGCTGCACCACCAGCCATCAGCCGTTCCCGCTTATCTTCCGCCATAGTGAGAATAGAGACCTCGCCAAACGAATGCTCTTGTTTTTTTATTGTTTTCAGTGCACGTTCGCTTATTCTTCCTTTTGTTGTGAACTGCACGGGGATATTGCGGTCAACAAACGCTCTTAATATCTTCTCACTCAATTCATATTTCGCATTTATTCGCTGGAACGGGTCCGTAACAGGCGAGAGATAGCCGCAGCTTGCAACATTTAGACCGTCCAATTGCCTCGCAATTATTTTATCAAAATCATTGAATACCGCAAGAACTCCCCTCTCCCGAAAAATGCTGAAATAGCCGCCTAACGCATGTGAATAGCAAAACATGCAATTATGGCTACAGCCGTTATAAGGGTTTATCAATAGCTTTTCCGCGGTGCATTCCCGGTTCCCATAAGGTTCTATACCATTCCACCATCCGTGTAGCTCTTTATTCGATTCGACTAAGATATGCGGTATAGGAGATTTAATAACTTCAAATTGCTTGGTCGTTCTGCCAAATTCAACGCTTATCATAGATGATTTATTATCCATAATATTTCTTTGGTAAATATATTGTTTCCGAGATTTGGTAAAGCTTTTAAAACTTTTTGAAAGAAAGGTTTTTGATAAATGATTTTATATCTTTTAATGATAAAGTAAGAATCATGCCAAAAGTATCGGTCGTAATGCCATCATTGGATGAAGAAGGTACGGTTGGTCTTTGTATAGAAAAGATAAGGGGTGTATTTGATGAGAAACAGATAGATGGCGAGATAATTTTAGCTGATAATTCGACAGATAAAACACCGGAAATAGCACGAGCTCTTGGTGCAAAGGTCATAACGCCAAAGAAGAGGGGATACGGCAATGCATACCTTGCTGGTCTTTCGCACGCAAAAGGTGATTTTATCGTTATTGCCGATGCCGATGGAACGTATGATTTATCAGAGATGTGGCAATTTTTAGAGCCGTTGATAAATGGTGAAGCTGACTTTGTCATGGGTGACCGATTAGGTGGTAAAATCGAAAAAGGTGCGATGCCGAAGCTACATCAGTATATCGGCAATCCGCTTTTAACTGCGATTCTGAATCGGCTATTCAAAATTAGAATTTCTGATACACATTGCGGGATGCGTTCGTTCACTAAGGCGGCATATGAGAAGCTGGATTTGAAAACGGGTGGGATGGAGTTTGCATCGGAGATGATTGTGGAGGCTGCACGTAAAAATATGCGGATCAAAGAGGTTACTATAAACTATTACCCAAGAAGCGCACCTTCTAAACTACACTCGTTTAGTGATGGCTGGCGGCATTTACGGTTCATGATGCTCTATAAGCCCGTGCCATTCCTATTCGTGCCGGGTACGCTGGTATTTCTGCTTGGCTTGTTATTAAGTCTTACGATTCTGCTGTGGGGCGATTCGGGAACGTCGCGTATGCATTCAGTCATCTTTAGCAGCATACTCGTTATTATCGGTGTTCAGACTATTGCCACAGGCATATACATAAAGGCATACGCTGCTGTTCAGGGCTTATGCGAAAAGGAAGGGTTCATCAAGAAGCTGTTGGACTACCACTCGCTGGAGAAGGAGCTTATCCTTGGTATTGCGCTGCTTTTGGTTGGATTGGCAATAGGTGTGAAAGTGGTGCTTACGTGGATGAGCGTGGGATTTGGCTCGCTATCAGAAGTTAACAATGCAGTTATGGCAATGGTACTCGCAGCGATCGGCATACAGTTGATATTCACAGCGATATTTTTAAGTGTGTTATTGCTTGAGACGGGAGAGACAGAAAGCCAGGATGTTATCACGTAAATCCGCCCTTATCGTAGCCGTTAATATTCTTTCCGCCTTTATTGGTTGGATTGGATTAGTTGTTATAGCACGTTTATGGGGCGGTTTTGCTCCAACAGCGATAGGAGTTATTGGTTTTGGTATGGCTTTTGTAGGTATGTTCAATGTTATAGCGGACTTAGGTTTTTCTGCGGCACACGTGAAAAGGATCTCCGAGGGCAATGATCTTGGCGAGTGCATTGGAACGTATGCTACAATCAAGATATTGCTTACCTGCATAATGGCTGCTCTGGTTATTGGCGGGATAGCGATATGGAAATATGTCTTGCATAACGAATTTTTTGATGCATCAAAAGAATCAGTTATCTATGTATTCATTCTTTACTACATCTTTACAAATCTCGCGTTTATCGCGCTGCAAACCTTTGTAGGTAGGAAAGAGATAGCAAAGAGAGAAGTTTCAAGGGCTTTTGAAGCTTTGGTTAGAGTGCCATTAATGATTTTGGTAGCTTTTGCTGGAGTAACCGGTATAGCAATGATAGCACCGGAATTGGGCATTGATGAAATCAGTCCCTTGACATGGCCTGCTTTTCTCTCGCCAATACAAACTTTTATCGCTGCTCATGCTGTTGGCGCATTAGCTATGTGTTATGCAATAGGTTTTGGTGCGGTTTTCCTCGTTGCTACATGGTTACTGAGAAGATATCCAATTAAACGGTATAATAAAGAATTGGCAAAGAGTTATCTCGTTTTTGCACTGCCGGTCATGTTCCTCTCGGTGACGAGCGTCATCTCTCTAAATGTAGATAAAGTAATGCT
>CBDAFQ010000014.1:0-6649 GCA_965195275.1 uncultured ANME-1 euryarchaeote
TCCTTAATTATAAGATTTTTGATGACACCTATTAAATTGTTCTTATAATCAATCAACCTCGTAGAGTATCCTGTAATCCCCAACTCGATCTCATCTATTATTTCACAATCATAACCGGAGAAGAAGCATGACGTGCAACGTTTTCCGCAACACTGCCCAGTAATAGTCGATCAAGCCCGGTCATCCCTTTACTCCCAATTACAATCAGATCATCCTTTTTTGCTTCCTGTATGATCTCCTCCGCAGGGTGACCATCGACGAGCTTTTTTGAAACAGTAATACCCATTTGCTCCCCCAAGTTAACTATTTCATTGAGATATGATTGCGCTTCCCTCTGGATAAGCTCTTGCAGTGGTATTTCAGAGGGATAGACTATTTCAGTCTGGTATACATAGAGATCAATATTGATCACATGCATTACTACAACTTTTGTATCAAGCGATTTAGCAAGAGCGAGCGCTTTTTTTGCCGCTTTTTTCGCTACTTCAGAACCATCTACGGGCACTAGTATCCGTTCAAACTCTTTTGGCATAACTTACTTTACTCCTTTTGGCTCTCGACTTCGCGCTTGGATGCCGTACTATATCATTACTATAACATTATAACTATAAAAAGTCTACTACCGTAGAGTACCATTCGCTTCAGGATTGAAAATGCTTTGCTCCTGATAGACAGAAGTCTGCTGCCGAAGAAGGGCAAAGAAGAACTATTTCACAATCATAACAGGAGAAGAAGCATGACGTGCAACGTTTTCAGCAACACCATACCGTTGCATGACTTCCGTTTGCGAATCGTTGCGCTTTGCTATACGAATCCAGGCGCTGACGAGAACAGCGACCAGCATCTATAATATAACTCATGGATTTCTTCAGCCGCTGTACGGCGAGGTCAACGGCAGCTTCTCGAGGCAGTATCCCTTTGGTTGCCGCCTCCTCCACCACCAGCCGGGTATTGTGACGCATCTTCTCATCGATAGCCTGAAATGCTCCCGACTGGCAGGATCCTTGGGACTCCCTAGCCGCACAGATCACCCCACCTGCATTGGCGATTCCGCCACACTCTTGCCACCCTTCTTCAACTCGATCAATGCCTCAATATCAAGCTCCTGGGGATTGTAGATTGTCCCCCGGGAATCCGCTACACCCACCAGCATGGCTCCCTTAAACATCACCGCGGAATAAATTTCTTTTCATGTAAAAATCCGAAAAGATCTCATACTCTTTTATGCGTATTGGTGAATCATTATGCAAGAATATTCCTTTGAACCCCCCATCTTCACAGACATTGGACCTGACATGCGCATAGCTCAGGATGAGATATTCGGTCCTGTGGTTTCCCTGATTCCTGTATTCTTTTCGATTATAGCGGTAAGCTCCAGAAAGCGCAGATAGATTAATTAGGAAGAAAAAAGACATGATTGAACCGCCTGGCCCACGAGCAAAGGCGATCATTTACAGTGACTGTAATATAATATCATCGTGTCTGTCGCGCCCATATCCGCTGGTAATGGACCGAGCCAGAGGCGCTACCATCACAGATGTGGAAGGGAAAACGTAGATTGATTTTGTGGCGGGCATCGCTGTGCTGAACGTCGGCCATTCAAACCCTGAGGTTTCGGGTGCCGTAACTACTCAGATGGAAAAGATGGCTCACTGCGCTTTCACAGACTTCTTTGCCGACCCGCCTGGTTCCTTTCTGTTCTTAAAAAACCTTTCTTTCAAAAAGTTTTAAAAACTTTACTAAAGAAATATCATTATACATCATACAATAAAAAGGAGATTAGGTTTAGTGAAAGAAGAATGAAATTTGAAACGGGTCTTTTTGATATGGATGGCACTTTAATTGATTCGTCAAAAGCGATTTTGAGTGCGGTTAAGGAAGCAGCAAGAATAACTGGCTTGAGAATCCCCACAGATAAAGAGATAAAGGAGATAATCCATCTGCCAAGTCACCTCTCATTCAAGATTTTATACCCTGATATAAAGCCAGATGAGTTTGATTCGGTCTTTCTCCGCCTTATGAGAAGTGAATTTAAAAATATGATAGAAGAAATCCCGAAAGCGAAAATGACACTTGACTTATTAAGAGCAAAAGGGATAAAAATAGGGATAGTAACGACAAAGGATAAATTATCAGCAGAAGAGTCGATTCGGTCTTTTCAGTTCCCTTGTAATCTTTTGCTCACCGCTGAGGATACAGAAAGAACAAGACCCGACCCGGAACCGTTACTTAAAGCGATCGAAATACTCAATTCCACACCAACTCAAACTTTCTACTGCGGTGATACACCGCAGGATATAATCCAGGGTAAAAGGGCAGGAGTAAAAACTATTGGCTTAACGGCTGGACTGCACACAAAGGCGGAATTAGAGAAGGAAAAACCTGATTTTATCTTTGATAACATTGATGCGGTCTTGAATATACTAAAATAATATACTCTGTGTACTATACCAAAAGAGAAATGCAAGAATTAATAAAATACGGTAAGAAGATAGTAGCGGCCGGGCTTGCACATTCGCATTTCGGGAATGTAAGCAAGCGAGTGGGTGACCAGATGTTAATAAGCACAACGGGCAGTATGCTTGATGAGCTTGAAGGACAGATTGTCACGGTTCCAATAGACCCTGCTACGCCCGATGAACTTGATGTAATTGCATCGACCGAA
Organism: uncultured ANME-1 euryarchaeote; assembly: GCA_965195275.1. Taxonomy (GTDB): domain Archaea; phylum Halobacteriota; class Syntropharchaeia; order Alkanophagales; family Methanospirareceae; genus Methanophaga. The sequence goes on from CBDAFQ010000014.1 coordinate 2,666, forward strand.
GTAAACGTCCATCGCGCGATTTATAGGAAAACCTCGGCACTTGCTATTTTACACGGGCATTCGAAATATGCAGTGGTGATGTCAATGCTCTGTAAGCCAGGCGAGCAGATAGTGCCTGAAGATTCGGAAAGCAAATACTTCCTGCATGAAATCCCAGTTGTTACCGGTGGTATCGGCTCACAGGAATTAGCAACAAATGCCGCTTCTGCTCTGCGTGACCATAAGGGTATTGTTGCTCTGGGTCATGGCACGTTTGCACGTGGTGCAACAGTAGATGAAGCGTTTGTAATTCTCAGCTCGATTGAGCACGCATGCACGGTTAAATATTTGTGTGATATGGCAAGGGAATAAACTAAAACATTCCCGCTATTCCCTTTGCAATAAACTCTATTGCAATTGCCGCCACTAATATCCCTATTACACGGCTTAAGACTTCTGAGCCCACCTTCCCGATCATACGGTATATCCGTTCCGCTTGCCCTAATATAAATCTCGTCGCGATAATAGCCGTAAAAATAGCAAAGAGCACGATAAAAACACCATTTTCTTCTTGCATTAGCACCATGACCGCCGTTATAGCACCGGGACCAGCGAGTAGAGGTGTCCCTAACGGAACAGCACCTACACCAGCTCCGGAATCGCCACTTGTACCGTATTTGTGCTCGCCCCGTAAAAGATCAAAGGAGATGAGCAAAAGGAGGATCCCGCCTGCAATCATAAAGCTATCTGGAGTTATGCCCAGCACGTATAGTATTATCGTCCCAAGAAAAGCAAATAGTAGCAATAGAATGGTAGCTACTACGACCGCGTGATTAAGCTCCCTCTTCCTCTCGCCGCCACTCATACCCCTAGTTAACGCCATAAAAATAGGTATATTGCCTGGGGGGTCCATTACTACGAATAGCATGATAAATGACTTCGCCAATAACAACCCCAACTCCAGATTTAAATCCATAATATATTTAACTTAAACAGGTACTTTAAAAGAAATTACTTTATCATGCGGAGAGAGGCGATATGGACTGAGAAATACAGGCCAAGGAAACTGGAAGAGGTATCAGGCCAGGAAGCTATCATAAGGAACCTTCAGTCTTATGTCAAGAAAAGGAACTTACCGCATCTTATCTTTTCCGGACCCGCGGGCGTCGGTAAAACCGCCGCTGCGATCGCTATGGCACGTGAGTTCTACGATGATACATGGGCGGAGAACTTCACAGAGCTTAACGCCAGTGACGAACGGGGCATTGAAGTGGTCCGCAACACAATAAAGAACTTCGCAAGGACTATGCCTATCGGCGATGCCGCGTTCAAAATCATCTTCCTTGACGAGGCGGATGCATTGACAGATGCAGCGCAGTCCGCATTGAGAAGGACGATGGAGCGATATTCAGGTACCTGTCGGTTTATCCTTAGCTGCAACTACTCCTCTAAGATTATAGAGCCTATACAATCCCGATGCTCGGTGTATCGGTTCAAACCGCTTTCTTATGACGCTATCGTCTCGCGTGCAAAATACATTGCGGATACGGAAAGTTTGACATTGTCCGAGGATGCACTCAGAGCGATAAATTATGTCTCTATGGGCGATATGCGAAGAGCAATAAACGCATTGCAAAGTGCTGCGGTACTGAGCAATGAGATAAAACCCGAGATGATATACGAGATAACGGCAACTGCGAGACCTGATGAGATAGAAGCGCTAATAGAAACAGCAATGGCGGGTGAATTTTTGGACGCGCTGGATAAATTGGGCGTCTTGATAGATAAAGGTATCTCGGGCGACGAGATATTAGCGCAGATGCATCGGCTCGCAATAAAAATGGACATCCCGGCAAGACAAAAAGTTGAATTGATGGACCGAATTGGCGAAACGGACTACCGAATTACAGAGGGTGCAAATGAGAGAATACAGTTGGACGCGTTGATTGCTTCTCTTTGTCTCGTCTTCGGGTCCTCGGAGCAAGGGTAGTTTAAAAAATAGGACGTTTACTTTTAACTTAATTAAAGTCGTCACATTTCATTTACCGTAGAGAACGCTGAGTTCGCAGAGAAAGTTTCATATGACGATTGTTACTCTAAAATGCTATGGGCCAAAATGTAGTTGCAGGATTATTGCCCTAATTTTGATATGCGTACGAAGCCTGAGCAGAGACATAGCATGATGAAGAAAGAGGGTTTAACTATTTATTATGGATGAGGTTGAACGTATATCTGTGAGAGGCCTATGTTACCCAAAGAAGAAAGATCACCAAAAAAATATTTAGCTACACTATTTAGAAATTCCTTCAATGTTTTCAAGGTCTCTTTGTACGATACAGTCACATATCAAGTTCTTTTTTGGATTTTATTATATCTGCTGACCGTCCCATTAACATATATCTTTTATGACTTTTTATTTGTCACAAAGGGTTACCCGGCTCTGGTCAATTTAGATATAGAATCTTTTTTATTCAGTATCCCCGGTGTTATAACGGTCATATTGTTAGCCGTTGCGACAATCGTAATTTTTTGTATTGAAAAATTCGGTTTACTGTTTATCACTGCGAGTTATCAAACAGGCAAAAGAATGTCCTACTTCTCTGCTCTTAGACAATCCGCCAGACATCTCCGTACTGAGATACCTGTTGTAGTTTTATTGTTACTATGTTATGCAGCAGTCATCGCACTTTTTTTGGTCACTGTACTAGTATCATATGTCTTTTTGTCAGATTCCTGGTTCTTTATACCCTTGACGATCATATTAGCTTTACTATGTATCGTCTTTTTGTATTTACTGTATATAAGGTGGATTTTTGTTGCATACCTTGTAGTTCTTGAAGGCAAGAAAGTTTTACATGCTTTCTCTTATAAACTTAATAGAAAGCTATTTAGACAATTGGCAGTAACGGTTTTAGCTTGGGTTTTATTGGTCGCGTTGTGCTTTGCCTTTATAATTTTATTATTTAGTTCTCTGAGTTGGTTATTACTCGATGCGGTTATTGATAACTCTGTATTGCTTGCACCTGTTTTTTCATCACTCGTAGTTCTTTTTTCTCTTATTTTGTTCTCATTTTCCATAGTAGCTAATTCCTTTGATAGTAATTTCCTTACTGAGTTGTATTATCAGAATATAGAAAGAGAAAAAACGGGTTGTGACATTATTGTTCCCGAGCCGAAAGAATTGAGTTATCTATGGACGCCTGAGGTACATAAGAAGCATATCCTTGCTGCAATTAGTCTCTGCCTGGTTGTAGTCCTTATTGGCACTATACTTTTGATTCCAACAGTGCAAAAAGACCTTGATAGCATTGATAAAAAGATATACGTGTCCGCGCATCGTGGTAGTTCTTGTCGTGCACCGCAGAACACGATTAGCGCTTTTTTAGCGGCAATTGACGATGAGGCAGACTATATAGAGCTTGATGTACAGGAGACAAAGGATGGTGTCGTAGTGGTGCTGCATGATGCCAACTTGCTTCAGGTCGGTGGCGTTGACAGAAACATATGGGATCTCAACTATTCAGAGTTACAAGAGCTAGATGTGGGTAGTTCGTTCTCACCCGAGTTTGTGGGCGAACGAGTGCCAACGCTTGAAGAAACAATTGATGTAACAAAAGGTACAACAAAACTCAACATCGAGCTGAAAATATATGGCCATCAGAAACACCTGGAAGAAGAAGTAGTCAGGCTGGTCGAAGAAAAAGGGATTGAAGATCACTGTGTGATCACATCATTAGATTATAATGCACTGAAGGAAGTAAGAAGGCTAAATCAGGATTTAAAGATTGGTATGATTATTACTTATCTAATTGGTGAGTATTCAAAATTAGATGTGGATTTCTATAGTGTTGAACCCCACTTAGTAATAACAAAGAAATTTATGCTCGATGCACATGCTGATAATAAAGACGTACATATCTGGTCTCTTAGCCCTAGAGAAGATGTCAGCCAGTATGTGGATTTAGGTGTGGCTAATATCATAAACGATGACCCGGTGCGGGTTCG
>CBDAFQ010000015.1:0-3699 GCA_965195275.1 uncultured ANME-1 euryarchaeote
TACACCTACAAACAGTGCAAGTGAAAAATCAAATGTGACTCCATAGACCTTTGAAGCTAACATGGTGAGGAAAAAACCTGCTATTAGCCCTCCAAGAATTGTGAATGGCCTCATCAAGTCAAAAAATCCTCTAATCCGTTCCCCAATAAGTCCGGGTTTCCTACAATCCTTAACGGTTCTTTTTATCGTTATCATAGCGGCATAAATTGGTTACACCTAGTCTATATTTATAACATAGCTATATTAAAAAGCTATAATAGAATAGGAGGTGAAATGAGAAGATGAAAACAAGAATGGTTGCCGGCTTATTGGCTCTGACGGTGATAGCAACATCCATCTGTGGTCTGGAGGTCAGTGGTTGATGAACCTGCCAACGGGAGAGCAAAGACAAGAAATGCAACAACAAATGCAAATGTCCTTGCAGTTGTTGCCTAGACGGTACCGCACTAACTATGCCAACGGCCCTAAACTTGCAGTTGCGAAGAAAGGTGGTATCAACGACAAGGCGCGGATCTATCTTGCAGGTTTTATACTCGGAAAGCGTCTAAATTCGGGATCGGGATAACGGCCTTTTTGCTGGCATCATAGACACACATGGAGAGAAAAATTGGCGTGGACTCCTTTTTAAATGGTTATGGTGCTTAATCATTCTCACTGCTTTTTTCCTTTTCCGCTGCCCATATGTACCGTTACCCGCTTCTTAAGGACAGGAACCAACCGTTTTATTTCTATCTCGCCACCATGATCCAGAATATATTCGTTAATAGGCTTATCCGGTGATTTACCATTTACTTCGTATACAAAAAAACCTTCTTCTCCGTCTATTGATACAATGAACTCTTTATCACCTATTTTCTTTATTCCCACTCCTGCCACTTCCTTTAATGCATCTAATATGCTTGTCCCTTTCTGAACATCTATCTCGTATTCCTCGCTAAAAGCCACCATTGCATCATACAGCTTCTCCCGATTCACCTTTAATACATGTGTCCTATCGAATTGTTAAAACGTCAGCAGATCCGCACCATCTAAAATTCTGGCATGCTTCGCAGCCACTGGTACGGATATCTCCAACGCCTTTGCCAATCATGACACGAAATACTCTCTCTTCATTAAAAGCTTTAACATCTCTACCCGCGTTGTACTACTCAATGCTTTGAATATCATCTCTTCTGCACCCCCTTCAAAGAATCAATTATCCGGTTAGATCATAAATATTATCAATATATAAAACTTTCGTTACAACTCATGTCAATACCGCCCCTCCCGGCAACAACTGCAACTTGATCTGGCACAAATCATCTGCCAACTTTTTTATATATCTTCTACCCTTTTCACCATCCTCTAAGCGCTCCAACCACGCTTTTGGAATTGCCGCTTCGCCGTAGTAAGCACCGCTTATCGCCCCGGTCATCGCCCCTATGGTGTCAGTATCCCCACCTAAACTTATCGCGTAGGTTACACTATCCTTAAAATTATCGGATCGGAGAAAAGAGTAAATAGCTGTGGGTACCGACTCAAAAGCATCCATCCCGTTGCCTAATTCTGATATCACCCTCTTTTCAGTCGCACCTTCATCCAAAAGTGCCTTTAGCTTTCCTACCTTACCCTTATACGTATCAGTTTTAACAACTTCTTTCAGTTTGAGCAGCATATCCTCTTTTTGTCCACGCACGGCTAAAGCGACGGCTAAAGCTTGCAAAGCTGCTCCAGCCTTGCCAAGCTCATGTGAATGCGTGATATTAGCGGATTTGTAAGCTATTTCCCATAGCATATCTGGAGTATCAAAATAAAAAAGCCCTACTGGGGCGATTCGCATCGCAGCACCATTACCATAAGAACCTTTTCCACCAAATAGTTTTCCCGATGCTTCTGCCCAACTTTCACCTTCTCGTATCCGTCTTAACACTTCTTTAGATCCTGGCCCGTATCCCCTCTTCACATTGTAATTTTGGATGAACTTAAGTGCCATATCAGCACCATTAAAGCCTTTATTCTCTATTAATGATTCCGCAACACCGATCATCATCTCCGTGTCGTCTGTGTAGCGGCCATAGATCATTTCCCACTCCCCGCCATATACAGAACCCACCATCCCCATGTCGTAACCTTCCACAGGAGCGCCTAATGCATCGCCTACCGCGCTGCCTAATAAAGCACCCCTAAATTTCGCTTTTATGTCGATCCTTGAATCCAAGCCCATAAACTTTAATAAATATACGCGCTTGATAAATATTCAATGAGTGCAAAACCAGGCAACGGTAAAAATAAGGCGATACTATTGATATGCGATGGCCTTGGCGACCGTCCATCAGTGGGTGGAAAAACACCCCTACAAGCTGCTGATACCACTAATATAGATAAAATAAGCGAAGAGGGCATAAATGGGTTGATGGACGTGATATCGCCGGGAATAGTGCCGGGGAGCGATACCGCACATCTTTCCCTCTTTGGATATGATCCTTACAAGTATTATCCGGGCAGAGGTGTGTTTGAAGCGCTTGGTGCAGACATGGAATTGCATAAGGGCGATGTTGCATTTAGAGCTAATTTCGCTACTGTGGACGAAAAGATGCGGGTCGTGGATAGAAGAGCGGGAAGAAACGGGAGTAAAGAACTGGCATCCGTACTAAACGGGCTTGAAATAGACGGTATTAAGATTGCTCTAGAGAATACTACCGAGCATCGATGCGCACTTGTAATGAAAGGCGAAAATATCTCCAAATACGTATCCGATGTGGATACGCATGAAGCTGGGAGTATTGTACAAGAATGCAAACCACTTAAAGAAGGTGAGGCTGCCCTGAGGACCGCAGCAATCGTAAATAAATTTGTCCAGATGAGCCATGAGCTATTGAATGAGCATCCAGTAAATGAGGCGCGGAGACAGAATGGTGAACTACCTGCGAATATCATTTTGCTGCGAGGCGCGGGCAGCTATGAGGTGGTGACACCGATAAAAGAGCGGTTTGGGTTTAGCACTGCATGTGTAGCGGGAGCGTCTCTTTATAAGGGCGTTGCCAAATACCTTGGCATGGATATTATCCCTGTTGAAGGTGCGACAGGTAAGGCCGATACAAACTTAAATAATAAAGCGGAAGCGACATTGCAGTCTTTGGAGGATCATGAATTTGTCTTTGTTCACGTGAAGGATACTGATAATAAGGGCCATGATGGTAACTTCGAGGGTAAGAGAAGCATGATCTCCCGGATAGATAAAGAGCTTGTGGCGCGGCTAAAAGATGTCGATGCATACATTGTCATTACTGGAGACCATAGCACGCCGGTGCCACTAAAAAGACACAGTAGTGACCCTGTTCCAATAGTTATAAAAGGGGAAGGGATCAGGAAAGATAACGTGAAGAAATTCGATGAGATTTCGGCTGCTTCAGGCGGCTTAAACAGGATACGAGGCCTTGATTTGATGCTGACAATAGCTGATTTTATGGGTTATTATAAGATGTATGGGACGTAAGTAACGGCTCAAAATGAAATAGGCATAGCAGCGATCCAGAGTTCCCAAGTGCTCTCGCAACTCAGTACAGTAAGGAACGCTGGCGAGCTTATCTTCCGGGTTCGGAATGGGACCGGGAGTTTCCCCGCCGCTATGGCCGCTATGCCCAACTACACATATCTACTTCTGTTAATATAAAGGTTCTTGACAAGACACCAATAAAAACCTTTTTATATCGATATGTA
>CBDAFQ010000016.1:0-2930 GCA_965195275.1 uncultured ANME-1 euryarchaeote
CTTCATTGCTGATTGTGTTGCAGTATTTACAATGCTTTTAAATTCATTCACTTTCTCTTCCGGATATTGTGAAAGATTTATCTTGGCATGTTCCCCTTGCATTTTATTTGCGTAATCCTGCAGATCGGTTATTAACTTATCCTCAGGCATATCCACATCTAAAACAGGAGAAGACAATACTCCTGTTGCAATGCCACTAAACACAAAGATTAAAAGCACAGAACCAATTACTGATGTTCCCATTGAAGAACCTAAATTTGTAATACCCCTGATCATACCGGATGCTTCACTTTGTTTCTCTTCGTTAACAGCAGAAATGAGCATATTTGTAAGAAGTGCTATAATAAATCCAGTACCAATACCACAAATAGTTAATCCAATGGCTAAATCAGATCCGACTACTATTTTCTGACCTGAGAACAAATGATGTATGACGAAAACACCAATAGCAGCAATAATAATACCTAACATTAGAAGATACTTAGGATTGAACTTTTGACTTAAAGGTCCTGCAACAAAAGCAATAATTAAAACAGAAAATGAAAAAGGAATGAGATAAATCCCGGTTTGTACTGCACTATACTTAAGGACCTCTTGCATATAAACAGGCAAAGTAAACATAATTCCCATTAATGAAATATAAGTTGTTAGCATTGTAATATTGCCAAACATAAACGTCTTGCTTTTAAATAGGTCGAAATCAAACAAGGGCGTTTTATTTTCCCTTTTTCGTCGGTCGGTCCATAATTTGAAACACATGAACAGGATGATACCCAACACTAACATGAACAGTACTAACGAAAGAAGAGATCCTCCATGCTTCAACATCAAGAATGCGAGAATGATTAAAAAAAAGCTTGCTGCAGAAATTATAACACCTATAATATCCATACTCGGTCTTTTTAAAGCATCTATTTCTACTTCTTTAAGCACACGTGAGCCAGCAAGGATAATCACTACTATTATTAACTCGATTGCGAAGACCGCTCTCCAGCTTATAGCAGATATTATAAAACCTCCCAACAAAGGACCCAGGGCAGCACCTCCCGCTACTATTCCAGCATAGATCGCAAAAGCGGTAGCCCTATTCCTGCGGTCTGTATAAGTGCTTGCTAACAGGGCCATATTTGCAGGCATCATAGCCGCAGCGGCAATTCCTTCAATAAGCGACCAGCCCGTGAGAAGAACTGCCACATTAGGACTTAATGACGCCGTCGCCGTTCCAACTCCATATACAGCCACTCCGATTAGAAAAACTTTCTTTCTACCGTACATATCGCAAAGCTTAGCACCCATCAGCATCATGGATGCCATTATTAACGTGTAAATAGCCATTACCGCCTGAATCGTACCAACAGTAGTATGCAGATCTACAACTAAATCGTTGATTGCAACGCTCATAGCTGTGGTGTCAAAGACTAAAATAAAAGACGCCATACATATAACTATAAGAGGGCCCCAACCCCTGGAAGAACTTTTCGTGTCCCCGGCACTTTTGCCTTTTCTCATCTCTACTTCGCCTTCTCTTTGTTTTGTCTTGCTTTTTCTATGGCATTGAATAAAAAGAGAGGGATGGCGCTATATAAAAGGTTTTCTGTTATTTTTACTATTTTCGGATACCAATACAGATCTATATCAATACGCAATTTGACAAAGAGCGTAAACCTATTAAAAAGGCGATTACTGCTTTTGTAATTCTGGTTTACTTACATTCCCAGATTTTCCTACGTTGTTCTGCGAGCTTAACACGCGGGCGTTAGTTACGTTACCATCCGTGCATTTTACAGTAGGATTACCACGAATGAATGGGGTGGCCATAAGGGCAATCTGTGATGCTGCTTCTTTGACTCTCGCTTTTGGTTCGGTTCAGTCGCAAGATCCCGCTTTTATCTTCTCTAAATCCTTAGTGATCTGCACATTCGCCTCTTCGACTACCCTTTCTGTTTGACCACCACACCCAGTGGCTACCGCGTTGATTTCCACCCCTGCCACTTCGGCATTTCGATCTATTTGCAGTATAGCTCTTTTGTATTCCCGTTTTATATTCTCAACCTGAGTACACCCACGTATTTCATCAATATCCACACCACGGCTTTCAAGATCATCTTTAACCTCAATAAGTCCATCTATTAAGTTGTCATAAGCCTTAGAAGTCTCATTTTTAGTCGCTTCAATCACCGCTATTGAGTTGTCAAAAACCGCAACGGTCTCATATTTCTCCGCTTCGATATCCGCTATTGCTTCGTCAAAACTCATCTGTTCTGCTTCTTCCATTTCTCCCAGATCTTTCCCCATCTCTTTCAGGTCTTCCACATCTCCCCCAGGCCCTTCCACGCACCCCAGTGACATTGCCGTCACTACGACCGCCATTGCAATAGTCGCAAAAACAATCGCTTTTCTCTTTTTCATAATGATCATTCCCGCATCTTTTCAGCCATTAACCCTTCACTGTTTCTTCTTTTGAGTCGTTGACTCAATCAGTTTGCCTAGGCCTTCTGTCGCCTTGTCCATCTTGCCTCTTTTTACTAGCAGTACACCTATTACAGCCATAACTACTCCGCCTAACGTATCAATAAGCAGGTCGCCCATTGTGTCTAGATTACCCCTTTGTGCCCAATTTCCGCCGTATATATCTGATGCCCACTCACTGAATTCCCAGCATACACCCATTGCCATCGCCATTATGACAACGAAGAAAGCCATAACATATATGTCCATCGAGAGTCCATCCCAGTATCTATCTAAGGAATAAATAGCGACAAATGCAATACAGGCAATAAGCAAAGAAGAAGTGAAATGCGCAACTGTATCATAATGAGGCAGTATGAAATATGCGGCAGTAACCTCGCCACCAATATGTATCAATAACGCAAGTGTAACCAAAATATCAATTGCCACAGGCACTGTAGCCTTCCACTTCCAGTTTATAA
>CBDAFQ010000017.1:0-5281 GCA_965195275.1 uncultured ANME-1 euryarchaeote
TCCGGATTATTGTCCGCTTTCAGTTTATTCAGTAGCAGAATACCGTCTTGAGGCGCATCGACGGTAAGGATTTCCATCTTATCGGGGCCCAAATCGCACGCGCGCTGGTATAGCAAGTCAAAGACACGAGCAGTTTCTTCGGGCTCTAACTGAATATCATATATATCTTTGCCCCGTCCGCTAGGAACAAGCCAGTAAAGACAGAATCGTGGCACGTTTAACTCGAGCGAAAGGTCAAGTAAACTCTCAAGTTCTTGATAATTGGACTTCGTAAGGGTGATCCGAACGCCGGCTTTAACGTCGATTTCTGCACAGTTCTTCAATGCTTGCACCACCTTCTTGAAACACCCTGGCTGGTTCCTCATGGCATCATGCGTCTCCGCTTTTGCACCGTCGAGCGAGATACCAACATACTCAATACCCACTGCTTTTAATCGTGCCGCGACTTTCTTCGTTATCAGTGTGCCATTGGTGCTTATAGCGCTCTTTAACCCTTTTTCCGTTGCATAACTAGCGAGTTCCCAGAAATCATGCCTCATCAGCGGCTCGCCTCCGGTGAAGAGGATCAAAGGTGCCCTCATATCGGCAAGGTCGTCAATGAACGCTTTTGCCTCCGCCAAAGATAGCTCGTTGCTTATGTCCACGTCAAGTCCGGCATTGATGTAACAATGAGTACACGCCAAATTGCACTTATTCGTGATATTCCAGAATATTATAGGTCTACGTGTTTCCGCAAATGCCAATAGCTCGCTAGGTACCTCATCGGGCGGCTTCTCCCTGTGCTTTAAAGCTTCGCTAACCGTTCCTTTTCCATGTACGAGCTGTGTAATACGGATCATGCTACTTCCTATTTTTATTATATACTATAATAAACTAATATTCTTCCTCTTAAAGATAATCTTTACCTACCTCGGCACTGTCGAATTTTTCAGTTAAATCACTATATCTTCAAGTTTTACCGCGGAGTGCGCGGAGAACGCAGAGACATCAGAAAACGCAAGCGTGGATTGTAAAGCTCTTAAACTCTGCGCCATAACTCTGCGATCTCAGCGTTGATAAATCACTGGTTTTTTAGGCTGTGCTCCTACCTCATACCGAAAAGTCTCTCGCATTCATAGCCCCTTAAAAACGTCAGCCCAATAACTCACAACCTTATCTGTTTTCTCCGCTGCTAGTCCTGTGTACTTCGCGGCATCAAAGACCTTCTCCTTCTGCTCAGGCGTAAATTTATGTATATAATCTGATACCTCGTTGTCGTGCTCAACAACCTCACGCAACGATTTATGCTCCTTATATGCCTGAACAGTCTTCCTTCGTACGTATTCATGCGCGTCTGGATGTCCGAAATAAGAGAGTAGAATGTATAAAGGTTCCGCAATAATATTATCCTTAGAGAGCGCAAAATTCGCCTGCATCCGTTCACTATCCACCTCTAACCGCTCTGTAATTCTTCCTAACTTCCTAACACAGTAATCGAAAACCACCAATAACTCCTGTATATATCGCTGCGATGCCGAATTCGTAAGGTCTCGTTGATGTTCCGAGATCTGGTCGAGATACATAGTTATAGCCTGCGGCATGAACTTTTTCCACAGGCTCTTTACGCCTTCAAAACTAATAGGGTTTCTTTTATGCGGCATTGTTGACGAGCCCACCTGCCCCTCATCTACCCGTTCTCGCACCTCCCCGATCTCACTGCGCTGAAGATGACGCATATCATCGCAGAAATTGGCTAAAACAGAGAAACTACTTATAACTGAATGCACGAAATCGGACATGGGTTCAGGCGGAACTATCTGTGTGGACACCGTTGCGGGTTTTAGGTTAATCAAAGAGAGCACCTCGCGTTCAAACTCTTCCGGATCGTCAAAAAGCAACGACGTTGCATTATATGCACCCACAGCACCCGAGAATTTACCTACTAGGTTTTCTGTTGCTTCTTGCAGCTGCAATATCTGCGTGCCCCATCGGTTCACATACTGCGCAATTGCAAACCCGAAAGAAATAGGCTCTGCATGCTGCCCATGCGTCCGCCCAATTTGTAATGTATCCTTTTCTCTACCTGCTAAATTTAGCCATGCACGCTCCAACAGGATCATATCAGGGATAATAACGTTCGTCACGGCATCTTTATACCTGAGCGCATTTGCGGTATCCACAACATCATAAGACGTGGCACTGAGATGCACGAACGGTTTCGCCTCATCGCTTACTCTGCCTCTAATCACATTAACGAGAGCCCGAATGTCATGTTTTGTATGCCGTTCCTCTTCATATACCTCTTCTGCGGTCACTTTTGACGCGGCATCTACTATCTCATCGCATAATTCGCTCTTTAAAATGCCTCTGTGCTCGAAGACGCTCGCAACAGCCGCTTCTACTTTCGCTTTATACTGCACATAAGCCTCATCTGATAGGTATTCCCTCAATGCTGCCACAGAATACCGATAATCAGTCGGCGAGAATGCCGAGAAATCTATCTCTTCTTCCATTTTCTGTTTTTTTATTATAATAATGTATAACTGCTACCCCTAAATAAATTTAATTTAGGACGCAGATTTACACGGATTTAATTTCTTCTGCGTTAATCAGTGTTAATCTGTGTCAACAATTAATTTTAGTAGGATATTTATTATGCTTTCTTGGCGACTGACTGCAGCTTCTGTTTTATTGACCCCGCTTTATCCCGTCTTTCATCTATCGTCAATGTTGTAACGACCCTTACTGCTCCTTGTTCGAAGACAGATTCATGCACCGCTCTAAACGCAATTAAAACTAGAGCGAGATCCTCCACTTCAAATATGGTGCCCATAGCAGTAAGTTCTGGCTCCAAACCCAGCTTTTCCAGCTCTGTTACTACTTCCGCTATGTATTTACTCACGCTTGCTGTTTTTGTTCCTATTGGAACAACAGTAATCTCCGCAATTATCATCGCAATCACCCAAGATGATTTTGTAATAAATATAATCTAATATACTTTCGCCGGATATATTAATACCGAATCAAAATAAGGGAACTCACAAATAATAATTTGCCAGAACCGTATCATTCTCCAAGGATTTTTAAGACACAGATTAACGCAGATTAACACTGATTTAAAGTAATGTGGTGTATTGATTTTTTAATTTTAATTCTATGAACCCGTAAAAACGTAATAAATTTTTAGGCCAGTAGCGTCTGTAAAAATCTGTGTCATCTTGTGGTCCGTACCGTACAAAAGTTAAAATGAGGTTACAACAACTTCCATTGCTTTATGGGATTCTACCAATTCAAAACCTTTGATTAGTTCGTCTAAAGAGATGTGATCTGTAATTAACTCATCAACAGCTATTTTCCGCGCTGCTAAGATCTTCAATGCTTTTCGATTCTGTTCAGAGCTACATCCATAAGCGCCAAAAATTTGGAGCTCATTATAATGTATCCGATTATGATCTATGGCAATATTTTCATATCCGTGTGGCAGACCGGAGAAGAATACAATTCGTCCGCGTTTATTTAGCATCTCGATACCCAGAGCAGGAACTTCCGGATCGGAACAGGCAGGAATAACGACGTCTGCACCGCCCGTTATTTCTTTTACCGCTTCCACTGGGTCGACCTCTGTCGAGTCAATAAGGTAGTCCGGAGCGACCTTTTTAGCAAATGCGATTCTTTCCGGGCTGTTTTCTATTACTATTACCTCAGAAGCGCCGGAAATATGTGCTAATTGACGATGTAAATGACCTAAAGGTCCTGCACCAAAGATAACGACTGTATCACCAAGTTTTATTTTGCTCAGTTCTTGTGCATTTATGCAACAAGCAAGAGGTTCTGCAAGAGCTGCCGCCTCAAAGGATAAAGAAAGGGGTATCGTATTTATGCAGCCATTTTGAACGCCATTTGCAGGAACAAGCATGTATTCTGCAAATCCGCCGTCATGATGAAAGCCAATTATAGACATTTTATCACACATATTGGGAACGCCACTTATACATAAAGGACAGCCACCACATGGAAGACCAGGAGCTACTTGTACTCGATCTCCCACATCGAATTTGTAGTCGCCTTTTCCTACTTCTATTATCGTTCCTGCAAGCTCGTGTCCGAGTATGCGTGGTAGCTTAAGATCACGATGTCCTGAGTGGAACATCTTAGTATCGGTTTTGCAGATTGCGCATGCTTCTAATTTTAGTAACACCTCACCGGAATTGCAAGCGGGTCTATCTACCTCCGTAATCTCCAAGTTTTCTATGCCTCTTAGAACTGCTGCTTTCATTTGGCGTCCACCTCTTCTAACAGACGTTCCAGTTTCTTCTCTCCCTGTTCCGGATCTAAGTTCTGTTCCCTTATCCAATCTGACAGTTTATCAATCGCTCGTCCGGATTCAAGGATCCTTTTTGCCTTCTCGAAGCCGTCCTTAATATCTCTGGCTTTGCCCACCAGGTAAAGAATGGGGGCAGTATTGAGACAAACGATTTCATGTCTTGCGCTACAATCCGTACCTGTTAATAACCTGAGGAAGCGTAAAGTTTCCTCCTTCCTGTTTGTGGAAGATAGAAGGTCATGCTCGTCGGTAGATTGGATTCCAAGGTCCTCTGGGTTAATAGAGAAGGAAGTAATCGCCCCATTTTCATGTAGTTCGTTAACGAAAGTCTTGCCCATAGTGGAGATTTCATCTAGGCCTTTAGTCCCATCACTATTCAAGCCGTGAAATACAATAGCGCGACGGTAACCGATATTTCGCATCGTCCGAGTAACGGGTTTGATAAAGTTCCTGGAATATACACCCCTTACGCCGTACTGTGGAAGTGCGGGATTGGCGAGAGAGGCAGCAATATTCAGTGTTGTACCGAACCGGATTTGGGACAGAATCCTTGCCAGCGCCGGATGAATTCTGTGACTCATGCCATTAAAGATACCAATCCCTGCTTTTTCTATGCTCCTTTTTACTAGTTCTGTGTCACATTCAACGTCAATCCCTACAGACTCCAAGATGTCAATAGCACCACAAGTGGAGGTGATGGCTCTTGCTCCATGCTTGGTCATATATACACCATCAGCCGCAGCAACGATTGCAGCAGCGGTACTGATGTTAAAGGTCTTCAATGCGTCCATACCCGTGCCGCAGTTTTCGACCAGTGGCTGAGGTACCGTTGGTGTGACTGGTACCGTATCGAGTTCATAGATGGCGTCCCAAATGCCTGCTATTTCTTCTGGTGTCTCCCCTTTGGCGGTTAGTGCAGCTAAGAAAGCACCCTGTTGCAAATCAGGCTGCTCGTTCAGGAGCACTTGACGGAACATC
>CBDAFQ010000018.1:0-5169 GCA_965195275.1 uncultured ANME-1 euryarchaeote
ACGGGATTCTCTGCGTCTTCATGCCTTTTACTAATCTCTTAATATTGTATCACCTTAAAATTTAGATTATTTAAAGCACTTGTCATATCTTTAATTGATATATGAAAAAATATCCCGTATCAGAGACAAACAACAAGGAAAACGTAGATATGCTCAGGGATATGTACGACGAAGCCGTAACCGCTGCCGATTTAAGGGCTATATGTAAGAGTCGTGGCTTTTACTCTGATGAAGTCTCTTCCACCCCTCTCTTTGAATCAGTTTTCCTCACAGAGAAAGGACTGGAATCTGCGTTCGGGTCATTAACGCATGATGAAATAGCGCTATTACACGTCCTGAATTTTATAAATAAAGCAGTGGATGTCACATTCTTCGAGTTCTTCTATGGCGATCCTGACTTAGATACAAGGCATTACCAATCCTTTGCCACGCGGTACACGGACATCTTCAAAAAAGTGCGGGTTTCGTTGGTTCGTAAAGGTATTCTGCTCTTTGCAGAAAGCGCTAATACTTGGGGCAGGACCACAAAACTGGAACGGTGGCAATTTCGGTTCCCTGAAGAGTTCTATCCCTCCCTACCTTCGCCTTTCATGTCACCGGCGATAATAGATGCCCGTAGTGGTGTCCGTAACGACATATTCAGGCGCAAGATCAAACAGGTCGTGACTGGAACACGAATTCCCGATGAAAGTACCGGCTATGTACTCAGACTTTCGCACGGTAAACTCAGCATAAAGGGACATGATTTTCGTATGAAATATCTGAAAAAGTGGCAGCTAGAATCATGGCTGGCATCGGCAATGCTGGAAACGAAAACCATAAAGGGGGGTGTTCACCCTCTTCAATTGGTCATCTATGCGTTATCTCAACTGAATCAGAACGAGTGGATTCTACCGGATGACCTCTCTATATTCTGGAACATCCTCTATCCCGAGGGGAAAGCCCCGGACAATCGTAACATCTGCGAGACTGGCTGGAACTGGGGCTACCTCTTGAAACAAGAACTCGAGGGGCTATCTTACTACCGGTTGGCAGGGACGTTGGATATGCAAGAGCCCGAGAGCTACCTGAAAGTGACAGGAATTCAACCTGTAATATTGGACCTTGAAACCATCCCGTACGAAAATTTGGACCTGCTGGTTCAGATCTCGAAGATGACTGTTCTGGATTCGCAACTGCAAATTAGCCCTGACCTGATCGCTATTGGTAATGCACAATCGAACATTCGCAATCACCCTCTAACCCTATGGCTGAGTAATAATTCTTTGCTCTTTCGAGAAGTCATTGAAAAAGTGGATAAGAGGTGGGGTAAGCTTGTCATCCACGAGAACCTGCTGGTTGCCCGGATAATGGATCTCAGCCTGGTGGTAAAACTACAGCGATCTTTTCCGGACCAGATCAAACCAATTGCGAAGGACGTCATTGCATTTCCTCGTGATTCCCTCCCGGCAATCCAGAAATTAGTGGCGGGGGCGGGCTATGTAATCAAAACAGTAAAGGACGTAAACTATGACGGAAAAAGCAATCGGGAATGAAATAGATCGTTTTGCACTTGCGGCTGATGTAAAGGCGTTGGACGTAGTCTCAAATAGCCGTGAACTTCGTAGAGACATCCATGTCTTTGTAAACTATATCCGGGAACGGGATGTGAAACGGGCACACCGGAGCAACGATCTCACCAAATCTGATATTAAGCGATTGGCAAAATTAATTGGTGATCCTGAAACCCAGGAGGAGGTGCAAGCCACTGGTACCTCGCCATGGATAGATTTCATTGATCGGTTAGCACTGACACTTGGTTTTGTCCGTTATGATACCGAAGGCGAATATATGGGGTATAGCAGCACTACAGTGTCTTATCCAGACAATTACATAAGATTCCGGGAACAGACCTACGAACAGTTTTTAAGTTATTCTACGATCGAGCAGGAGGAATGCATATTAAATGCCCTAATCAAAAGATACGACGACAGGGACAATGAGTTCTTTTCGAATACCTGCTCTCTCAGTGCCCTTGATCGCTTCGACACGTTCGGATGCGCAACAGGCGTGGTACCCTCGATAAGATTCGACAAAGCAAGAAAGTGTCTTCTGGATCTACTTAAAGAATGCAAGAGCGGTGTCTGGTACAGCACTGCATCGTTCATCCAATACCTGAAGAAAGAACATCCTTTCTTTCTCATCCCGCAAAATGTCGAAGTCAAGGACCGTTGGTGGAAGGGTGAACGATATTGTAATTTTTATGAGCGAGGAGAACTGTGGGGTCGAGGCAAAACGGTCCCCGATAAAGCTCCGGACGCATTTGAACGCGTAGAGGGCCGTTTTGTGGAGCGATTTTTAGAGAATATACCGCTCTCTATGCGTTATCTGGACGTAGCGTATGACAAGGCATATGAGCGAAGAGAGAAATATCAGTCGCGATATAAGCGGGATAGTTATATGGTCATTCGAGGGAAGGAAAATCAAGCTTCAAAGACTAAGAAGCAAATATACCCGTCTATTAATCAACTCAAGGCGTTCCGGGTAAATGATCGCTTTCTGCGTGTGATGAATAGAGAGATCAGAAAGCCAAAGGTTACGGTCCTGCCTAATTTCGAGATTCATGTGGATTCGGATATTTACCCTGTTACTGTGATGGCCCAACTTACGCCGTTTGCAGATGTAATTGCAGATGATGTTGCGATCGTGCTGAAATTGAATAAGAATAAAGTTGCCGCACAGATAGCCGAGCATGAGGAATTGAATGTAATCTCACTATTGGATGAACTCGCGGATAAAAAACTGCCACCGAATATCCTCACTCATCTTGAAGATTGGACCGCCCACGCGGAAATGTTCACTCTTTTCGAGGGGTTTGGACTCCTTGTGTGTGATGAAAACTTAATACTCCCTGATGGATTTGCCGTCGATGACATAACGTCCAATATTAAAATAGTGCGTTCCCCGGCTAAATTATTCGCGCAATTGGAAAGCTCGGAACTTGTGCCTGTACTGGTAAAGCACTCGGACTCTTCTGTCCGACAGCCCGAAAAAGGAGTCAGAAGCGTTTTCCGTGATACCGCGCCGGACACAAAGCGGCAAAAAAAGGCGGTTAACATCAAGAAGAAAAAAGCGGTCACGCTCTACTTCCCGTCTAAGACGCTACTGAAGAGATTCGCTAAAGAACTAAAGAAAGCAAAGTTGCCTTTTGGGTTGAATGAACTCACAAACTCTATTACCTTCTCCGAGAGCCGGGAACCGCAATTGGAATCGATCTTTAAAGCTATGGGCACTGAATATAGTATTAACATCGAAGATGTGGGATGAGGTCAAGATACGTCAGAACTTTTTTGTTAATTTCCGCCCTTTCACCCACATGTCTTGTCGCATATAAACTTCCATTGGCTTCCCACGCAGATGAATTGAAATCCCATTTATCCCTACCACATCCCAAAAATCATTATAAAGTGTAATCTGGTAGATCTGTCCTCACGTCACGAAAACGGTCTTGATGTTCACGACTTTCCTGCGCTCTGAAATTTCTTCTAATATCTAATAGCTTTATACAAAAAGGCAATTAAATGCACAAAACAGAAAAAATTTTATATAGATATTATAAAAAAAACATTTAATGTATAAAAAAATGCTTGATTGTACAGATTTTGAGGATGAGAAAACGAAGGGAAAGATAAAATCACAAGGAATAAAATATGTTCTTATAGATTCCTCTCCAAGCGCACGTCCGGAAAAAGGTGTGCAGGAAGAAGACCCGAAGAAATTCCGGATGCGTTGGTTACTTACAGACCCTAGTGTCTCAGATTTTTATTCTTGCGTTCAATGTGGTGCGTGCACTTCCATTTGCACTGCTGCTTCAATAGATAAAAGATACAATCCGAGAAGATTAGTGCAGTGTCTTATCACCGGGGGAGATATAGAGGATTATCCCATAGAAAAGTGCTTTTCGTGCCATGCCTGTAAATACGCTTGCAGAAAAGAAATTTGTGTAGCGGACATAGTTAAAGTTTTGAGGGAAAACGAGAGTGAGTGGAAATTTAAATGTCAGGAAGAGATGCATTGCAATTCACTTTATGAGAAAGGTTTATGTGTGACACTTGATACTCATGCTCCGGATAAGTTTCCAGAATGGGGCTCTTCATGGGAAAAGATACATAATAATATGAAAAAGACCCGGTCAGAGCTTGGACTTGAAGGGCTTTATCGAGAAATACCTCAAAATTCGCTTGACGAGATAAGGGGAATTGTAGATAGAACGGAGTATAAAAAATTCAAAAAAGAAGGAGAAATCGAGGAAGTAAAGAAAAGGATTCCAGAGAATAAAATCTACTTGTTCCACAGTTGTATCGGTGATGCACACTATCCGGGCATTACCGAGAGTATAAAATACATTTTTGACAGGCTTGGCATTGACTATATGGACGACCCCAGACACTCAACATGTACAGGCTTTGCTTATTACGGTGATAAAATACCGTTTTCCACACTGCTAGCGGTAAATGCAAGGAATTTCGCGCTGGCGGAAGAAGCAGGGTATCCAAATGTAGCGCCGGTATGTCAAACAACTTACGGCGTGCTTATGGAGTCAGCAGGGATTTTGAAGAGTGGAATAGGGCGGCAGGTAAATGAAGAAATATTGAGCAAAGTGAACAGGAAATACAAAGGTGAGGTCAATATAGCCCACGTTTCAGAAATACTATGGGCGCAAAGAGGCAGGATAAAAGAGAAAATAAAGCGTAGCAAGCACAGCCTTGCCGGTCTAAGAGTTGCTACGCACAATGGCTGCCATTATACTAGGATATTCAGAAAATTAGCGATACCGAATTTATTGGATGAACTTGTCGCTGTTACCGGAGCAGAGCCTGTTGAGTACGCGGAAAAGAGCTTATGCTGTGGTATGGGCTTTGGTCATACAATAGAAGAAGAACGAAGATACCTTACGAGGGAAATTACGCAAAGAAAGCTTCTGTCTGCTAAAGAGGCAGGAGCTGATGTTGTTCTCGTAGCTTGCCCTGGATGTCAGATGACACTGGATAGAAACCAGGAGCTCATTGAAAGAGAAAGCGGCGTGGAAGTTGGACTGCCTATTATAAATTATGCTCAGCTTATCGCTCTGGCAATGGGCGTGGATGCATACGAAGTGGTGGGGATACAAACACATTCGGTTCCTCTTGA
>CBDAFQ010000019.1:0-17697 GCA_965195275.1 uncultured ANME-1 euryarchaeote
GATTCTTATCATCTGTGTTAATCTGCGTTAATCCGTGTCCATAATTTATTTTCTGTTTTCTTGTATTGATTAACAGTTTTTATTAGGATGGGCGCTATATAAGTAAAGTACCCAGAAGAAAAGGAGGTAAAAGCAATCGAAAATCAAAATGAAGATCAGCCGCTTTACCGCGACTTAAATCTTAACATTGTCTTTTTGGTTTCTTTGTCTGCAATTCTTGGTACAACCCTTATAGCGCCAGCATTTCCTGAGATGCGGGTGGCATTTACCATTTCAGAACCCGAAGTTGTTTTGCTCATTGCAGTATTCGGTCTTCCCGGTGTTTTATTCACTCTTGTTTTAGGCATGCTTGCAGACCGAGTTGGTAGGAAGAGAATTTTAGTGCCTTCCTTGCTGCTATTTGGTATTGCCGGAGGCGCATGCTCACTTGCTCGTGATTTCAACACCCTTTTAGCATTTCGCTTTTTGCAGGGTATAGGTGCTGCCTCTTTAGGCTCTCTCACTATCACGATTATCGGTGACCTCTATTCTGGGAGGCATCGTGCCACAGCAATGGGGTACAACGCCAGTATTTGCAGTATCGGCACTGCAATCGCCCCCATCATTGGTGGTGCATTGGCAGCCTTAGCATGGTTCGATCCTTTTGCGGTTTCCGTAATCGCCGTCCCTGTCGGGATAATTGCTTTATTTTCTCTGAAGAACCCGGAACCAAAAAGGCATCATGAGTTCAAACAGTATCTGAACAATGTTTATTTGGGAATAAAGAATAGACAAGTCCTCTGCCTCTTCTTCATCTCCTTCTTTACTGCTATCATTCTAATCGGGATATACATCGTACATTTTCCCCTTTTACTCGGAGATAAATTCCATGCTACTCCTTTTTTCATCGGTATTGTTATATCCAGTACGGGCTTGGCTAATGCGATAACATGCTCACAATTCGGGAAATTAGCGAAAAGATACTCTGAGAAGAAGCTTATAAAAGCTGCTTTTGTCATTTACCCCATACCATTGCTTATTATCCCTTTCGTGCACAATGTATGGTTATTCCTAATTCCAACGGTAATCTTTGGCATTGCAGAGGGCATGTGCAGGCCAAGTATTCAAACCCTCTTAGCAGGATTCGCACCTATTGAACAGCGTGCTATATTTATGTCCATCAAGGGGACGGTGCGTGGATTAGGATCACTCTTAGGACCGCTGTTAATGGCTGCAATTTTCATCATCAGCGGATATGAAGGCATTTTCTTCGCCTGCGCTGGATTAACATTTATAATGCTTATCCTGGCGTTGGTGGTATTAAAGTGAAATATTTTTTCTCACGCGGTTTTGGTATTTGGAAAATCATGATTTTTGCAGTATCTCCGAATATATTTTAGAGATATTAACAAAATAACCGATTTTAAGTGTTTCTAACAAATATAATCGAGCATATATAGCCCATTAACCCTTCGATGCAAGGATAGTCCGAAAATTAAGCGGTAGAAACCATAGTTTCACCCAAAACTCTTTTATAATAACCACTATTTTAACTCCCGTTATTGCGGACAAGCGTGTTAGATATTTGGTCAAGAGCTTGAAATATCTGGTTTATAAGTCTGCTCCATGTATTCATGTAATCGTGATTTGAGCATGGGCTCTGTGTAATAGCATGATTGAGAAGTATTTTGTCGATTGTTATGATAAATTGATGGTTATTGATCCGCACCACACCTTAGGAAACTACATCGGTTTCACGAATTAGAATAACCTTATGTAATAAATATGATTTTACGGAAGATGAAAAGCGGAAAATATCAAAGCGAAAGGGGAAGAAAAAGGGAACGAAATGAGAAGAAGAAATGTGTGAGGGGATAGGTTGATGGTTGATAGTTGATGATGAAAGAGGCGGAGACCTAAAACCTAACCCCTGAAGCCAAAAAGGAAAAAAATTAGGAGGTGAGACGAAAAAAAATGGAAGACAAAAAATTGCTGTACGGGATTTTGGCAGTTTGCGCGGTAACGTTAGTTGTCAGTGGAATTAGTGTGTATGAAGTGAATACCGTGGCAAAGCAGTTGAACACCCAGGGAGAGCAAATAGCGGCACTTCAGGAAGCTCAAGCTCCGATGAATGCTCTTTTTGTTGAGTGGAGGGTGGGAGAGCAATTGAACACCCAGGGAGAGCAAATAGCGGCACTCGAGCAATCTCGATTTCGCCCAAATCTGATTGCGAGTGTGGATGAGCCTGATGTTGAGGTTGAGCCTGAGGCTGAGGCTGAGGTTGAGGATGTGCTTGTGGGGGATTCTGATGAAGGCATTAATCCTAATGGTCCTCCTGAGAATCGAGTGCCTGAGTATCGAGTGCGTGCCAGTGCAGAGGAAAGTAAAAGTGCGATAGACCGTGATAGTGCGGGATGCAGTTAGTACCACTCAGAGTGTGAGCATTGCCGCCTGAGAGAGGAGAGGAGTCACCGACATCATAAACCTCGAGAAGACCACCGAAATTTTTTCTGCGGTGTGGATGAAGGAATCCCTTCCCTTTGGTAATTGCCCGGGAAGGGTTCCCACCAGCCTTAAGAAATTATAGCCCACTCTATAACGGAAAAAATGGAAAACAAAAAAGTATTTTTTTGCATTTTGATTTTGATCGTTTGTGCAATAGCAGTTGTTATTGCTTTAAGTTTAAGCGGGTGCATGGAGAGAAAAGGAAAAGAAATCCGCTTCGGTGCACTTCTGCCCCTCACTGGGGATTTATCTTCTGCCGGAGAAGCCAGCCAGATAGCACTGGAGATAGCAGTTAGAGATGTTAACCAGTATCTTTTTAGCATCGGCTCCGAGCTAACAGTAAGACTTATTATTGAAGACACGAAGACCGACCCGGCAGTCGCTCTGGAAAAGCTAAAGCGCATAAAAGAAAAAGATGTCGGAATAGTCATTGGTCCGCAGAGCAGCGCCGAGGTCAACGCGGTTAGAGAATACGCAGCAGAAAACGATATTCTGCTGATCAGTCAATCCAGCACCTCTTTATCCTTGAGTATCCCCGGAGATAACGTATTCCGGTTTTGTCCCGATGATACGCATCAAGCAGAAGCTATCGCTAAACAGATGTGGGAAGAGGGGGTCAGGGTTGTTGTCCCCATACGGAGAGGTGACGTGTGGGGAGATGATCTTTTTCAACTCACGAAAAATGAGTTTGAAGCGCTTGGCGGCAAAGTGGTTTATGGTGTAAGGTACAACCCTGGCACCAGGGATTTCTCCACAGAGCTACAATCTTTGAACCTGAAGATAGACAAAGCAATAGCTCAATACGGTTATGCTGATTCAGTAGCGGTACATCTCATCGCTTTTGACGAAGTGGTACCCATTTTCATTCAGGCGGGACAAGAACAAAGTGCTATCTTTTCCTCGATTAAGTGGTACGGCAGTGACGGCACTGCCCTGAGCAATGCACTTATCACGAATCCTCAATCTGCACGGTTTGCAGTTACAACAGGTTTCTCAAACCCCCTGTACGGAGAAAAAGAGGAGCTCGAAAAGTATGCTCTCATCAAGAAGCAGATTCACGAAAAGATAGGCAGAGACCCAGATACTTATGCTCTCGTTGCTTACGATGCCCTCTGGGTAGCTACCTTAGCATCTCTCGTTCCAGAAACAGAGAATACCAATGCTTTGAAGAAAGCATTGGTACAAACAGCCGAATCTTACAATGGTGCTACTGGTTGGATAGGTCTCAACGAAGCAGGGGATAGGAAGTTCGGGGATTACGATTTTTGGGCTATAAAAGAGGATGATGATGCAGGAACTTTTAAATGGAAAAAAGTAGCCGTTTACCACGTTAATCCAGACGGCACCGGTTTGATTTTTCACGGATAGATAAACTCGCTTATGGGAGTACTAAGTATATCACCGAAATTGTCGTAGTTCTTTAATCGAACGTGCGACCCGGCAACCCTTTTGTAAATAGTAGTATACATGTCTGCGATAGATAAATCTGGTTTTTCCGAGATAGTAGTAATAACGTGATGGGTAAAATCATCAGCCAACCATGCCTTTATTTCGCTGTCATAATTGGCACCAAAAGAAGGTTCGTTTTTTGAAGCACCAGTAAAATAGACCACGCCCGGAGTTTCGAGATCAAGTGCCATGCTTTCGCCAAAACAGACCTCTACCATTATGAACATCTGTCTGTATCTTTTGTGTTCATGCATATCTTCTATTATTTCGCTGAATTCTTCCGCTTCCAAAATTCCACCGTGTTCAAAAGGAATATATCTCCTGCCTCCATGATTCACGATATAAAGAAATACATTGCTGTATTCGTTGGTTTCCAGAACAGTGGGGGTATTAGCCGTTTTATTTCCTGATAAGACGTTTTTGAAATTTTCAACCGTAACTTCTCTACCTGAATAATCAATAACCGTATTTTCCCTTAAATTTTTACCATCAACTGAATGGTGCACATCCCCTTTCATTGGGTTCCTCGCAGTGTAGGGGATGTCGTCAATTAAAAACAGGATTATCTTATCATCATCTACACCATTGCTTTTTAACAGATTATACATTGCAAGCGCATCAGCCTGGTGCCGGTAATTTCGCCAGTCCATGCTTGTAGCGATGATTACTGCCCATAAATCCTGTCTCTCTTTTGGGAAATAACTTATCTCTTTGCCTGTTTTCAGTTTACCATACTTTTTGCTTGCCCTGGTCATAGTTGCCGAAGCACCCCCTGTTACTATACCAGCACCTAAAGATTCACCTGAACTTATCGTTTCCACTGTTCTAAAATCCCCTGCTTCTACCTTCCAGTGAGTGTAAAACGTTTCCAGGGGGTCAACGCCAAACTCCGCGTCGAATTCAAGTGGACCGGAAGCACCAGAAATATCGGGGACTTTTCCCTGAAGTATCAGGTCTATGGCTTCATTACTCTCATTCCAACCTACCTTTGGACCCTGACCGGAAACGATTTTTTTAAAAGATTCTTCTATTCCCTCTTCCTGTGAATGAAAGAGAAAACATCCTTTAATATTTTCCTGCCTTGCAAGAGTATATACAGACAATAGAAAAGCATCGTAGGTTGTAGCGGCAAAATTGCTCGGCTGATGCCCAAACTCTGTCTCATAAGCGGTTTCAAAACCAGTGGTTGGGTCTGCCGCCGGTGTTGTTCCTTCAAGTCCTTCGGCAGCTTCACCAAGCTCTGCTATTAAATACGGCGTCTCTGCTGCGTCAGTGAGAAACATTTTTGCAGGACTGCCTGTTTTATCCAGTTCGCGCTTGATTTTTACTGCATCCTCCGGGAAAGCAACGCACACTATAGATTCAGGTTCGCCTTCCAGTGCTTCGCTTACAACCACGGAAAAATCACTTGTTTCGTCAAATTTGACCATATTCGCCAATTCTATTCCCAACTCCATTGAAAAAAATCCAATCCAATCGAAAAACGTCTTGCCATAAACACTGTCTTCATAAATTAAGGATATTCTCTCCACGTCTCTTGAGGAGAGTATGTAAAGAATCGTCCTTATCTGAGCTACATCTCCCTGGCACGTTCGCCCAAAAAACTTCTTTTTGCCAAATGCCCTGAAAACATCTCCCGCAGTAGATAATGGGCTTATCAATATCTTTTTATTTCTTATAAACATCGGGGCTATTTCATAAACTTCAGCACTTGAACCAGGCCCGATAACTATTTTGATTGATTCAGCGTCAATGAATTCCTGTGCGAGTTCTGTAACGTCTTTTTTATACGCATCTTTACATACCAGCTCTATCTTACGGTTGTTAATCCCTCCATTTCTGTTGATATTATCCATAGCCCAGTTTAAAACTTCATCTGAATCTATGGCATCAGGTCCGGTAAGAGGAAGGAGAACCCCTAGTCTTAGGGGCTCTGTTTCCCGCAGACTCCAAGAAAAGATGGCAAAACTGCTAATAAGTGCAAATACGATTATAAATACGATTATTTTTTTCATTGCGTCATCTATGTGGTGTTTCATCATTGGTTAAAATTCACCTCCAGCAGATATAAATATTTCAACTTCATCTTGGTATTTATAAATCTTAAGAGAGAGCGGGTAAAATGGCAAATAAGCCCTGTTAGTATGGAGAATATTGCACTCTATATCCCTGCATGATATGAAATGTTACGATTCCGGGAATAACTCCGATTCAAAGGCTCTAACTCTTCTAAATTGACGGCTTTCAACTCCATAAAATCATATTATTGTCCTATTATTTAAAGCCTTGACTATACTTTATATTTTCCAAGCTTAACATCTCGATAAAACCCAATCTGATAAGGTTCTCAAGATATACTTAAACGGCAATCCATCCAGAAAAATATCCCGTGTCCTCCGTCCATAAAGCGGTGATGCATACGAAAGCACCTTTTCACTCACCAGTCCAAGCATGGAGCCCGAGAGAACGATAAAAACCGAGGAGGAAGAGACTCGTATCCCATAACTTTTGCAACACACTGAGCACTCTGGGGGCACTTCTGATGAGATATGAAAATTCATCTATTATGAAGTAAAATCGGTCTTCAGGCATATTCTTCGCTAAATATCCTAAAAGCTGTTCCCAATCCCTTATCTCAATCGTTCTGAGCAAAGGGTCGTTAAAAAATTCGGCGATCTTATCTTTCAGCCCATTTATCTGGATCTGTACAGAAGATTCTTCTGCAATATAAAATATCCCGTTCCTGTTTTTTGTCTTTGTAAATTCCCGCAGAAGTCTTGTCTTGCCTATTCTTCTTCATTGTTACAATTGAAGTGAGCGAGGCGGTGCTAAATAACCCAACCGCTATTAGGGCTGCAGTAGGCGCTGCCACTTTCTTTATTGATGTCCAACTAAGGGGTATAAGCACAAGGACCAACCAAAAAACACGTCTACGCTCTGATGCCGTAAATGCCTCTCCGGTAGATTCTTCCTCTCGATTATTTGTTTCTTTTTTTAATAAGATAGCTTTTTATGTTGCAACCTTTGATGCAATGATATGGAAAAACGGACATTGGTTACCCTGTACTTTACTATATTTGCTGCGATATTAGGGTTAAGTATTATTTCTCCTATATTGCCAATCATAGCAGAGGATCTTAGAGTCACTGGTGTTTGGATGGGCCTAATATTTTCTGGCTTTGCCATTTCCCGTGCGATTGTTATGCCTATTATGGGTGGATTATCAGATAAATATGGAAGAAAGATTTTTATCGCATTAGGGCTGCTGCTTCTTGCGGTGATTTCACTCCTTTATCTCTTAGCCCATAATGAATATACACTCACAGTAGTACGATTATTGAATGGTCTGGCCGCAGGGATGGTTATTCCCGTTGCCATGGCATATGCAGGAGAGGTAGCCCAAGAGGGAAAAGAAGGCAGAGCTATGGGCACATTTATAATGATGTATTTCTTGGGATTGGGTGTGGGACCTCTTTTAGGTGGTTTTCTCTGGCACTTATTTGGAATGCCCACTGTATTTTATGCGATGTCTGGTATCAGCGCAGTTGCATTTTTGCTTGTGTTACCTTTCTTGCCGGAAGTAAAGAAACCCACGGCAGCGAGTAAAACCGAAGAACATGAGTCTTTAAAAAGCATCATCAAACACGATGCCGTGAAACTAATCCTTCTTATAGGTTTTATCTCTGCTTTTAGACAGATTGTACTTGTGTCATTTTTGCCTTCGCATGCCACAAGTTTCAATATCAATGTCGCTCAGGTAGGGATTATCATTGCTGTTGGCGTAATAGCTACTGGTATCTTAGTGTATTACTTTGGTACTGTGGTGGATAAGTTGAGTAAGTATAAGAGGCTGATGATGATGATCATTGGCTCATTTATTGGTACAATTATATTTATCGTGCCTCTATGTCAGGATTTCATTACCCTTTTACTGGTCAATGTTATTATAGGTATTTGTACCGCAATGTCAATGGCGGTTGCAACAGATATCGCCGCAGTAATCGGTAGAAAGGTGGGGATGGGTTTCTGGATGGGTATATTTAATACTACAATAAGTGTCGGTACAATAGTTGCTCCTTTAGTGGCAGGTGTGGTGATGGATTATTCCGGGATAAATTCCGTCTTCTATTTCGCCGGTATCCTATCTTTGGTGTGCACTCTCATTGGTTGCTATTATGTTTGGAAGTGGTCAAAGGTCAATAAACAAGGGTGATTTCTTTCTAAGCTATCGCCTTGCCGTTTTTTCCTTTCTTTAATCCTTTTCACTGCACTCCCAAATTTCCTAGTGAAATTGCTAAATCCCCAAATTTCACCGCAGAGCACACTGAGAACGCAAAGGCACCAAAAAACCCAAACAATGATTGAAACAGTCTAAAAACTCTGCGTACTCTGCGCTCTCCGCGGTGATAAATCACTTGATTTTTAGATAGTGCCCTGTTTACTACGGTAAGGACGCCACACCCAGAAATAACAGGCGGCAAGGCCAATTAACGACAATGACCCTAAATATCCTGCAACGGGCCATAATGTGTCCCTGATATATAAGTTCATTGTTACAAATGAAGTGAGCGAGGCGGAGCCAAATAACCCAACCGCTATTAGGGCTGCAGTAGGCGCTGCCACTTTCTTAAATTTTACCAGAACGCCCGCATTTGCATTTGGGGAAACCAAGCCAGCAGAGAAACCATAAAGACTCAGGACTCCAACAATGCTTGCCATCCCCGGTACATTCAGAATCGCCAAAAGAGTGGTGACAACTGCAGTACAAAAAGCCAGCAGCATTCCGAGGAAAAGGATTTCTTCAAGATCTATCCTTTTAATGAGTAACCCGGCAACTATAAGACCGATTAGATACATACCAACGGTAGGGATGGCAAAGTAGGCAAAGGTATCTTCTGCGATTCCCAGTTGAGAGTGGTACCAAAAGGGCATCGCGGAATAGTAGCCGAGCAGCCCACCGGTCAGGCTGGCGTACGGGAGGATATATCCCCAATAATGAGTGTTCCTTAGAATAGAGATGTACGTTCCTATCAACTTGCGCGTGGTGACTACGCCTTCATCAACCGGTTTAATGCGGGTTTCCGGAAGCCATCGAAAAGCAGAATAAAAATAAGCAACACAAAGAAGCAAGAAGAAACCAAAAATCGCACGCCAGTCTATGTACGTCATCAAATAACCGCCTGTGATGGGTGCGAGAGCGGGCATTAGCGCGGCACAGCCGCTGATTGCGCCCATTCGATGTGCGAGCTCTTTTCGCCCAAAAACATCGGTAAATAAAGTCCGTCCTATTGGCG
Source organism: uncultured ANME-1 euryarchaeote (assembly GCA_965195275.1). Taxonomy (GTDB): domain Archaea; phylum Halobacteriota; class Syntropharchaeia; order Alkanophagales; family Methanospirareceae; genus Methanophaga. The sequence continues at coordinate 9,228 of CBDAFQ010000019.1, forward strand.
AAGCAGCACCCATACCCACACCTTCCAATGTTCGACCTATGAGGTATAAAGGAAGATTAAAGGAAGACATCGCTATTAACGATCCGGTCATGGTGACAGCGAGACTGTAAAATAAGGTTTGGCGGCAGCTTGTTTTCTGGACGATCCCTCCCCACACCGGTTGCGAGCATGCAAAGAATATCAAGTAGAGAGAGACCGATAATTTCACGCCCGCCGTGCTATGAAATACGTTTCCCAATTCGGGTAACGCAGGTAGAACTATCTTTATTGATGTCCAACTGAGGGGTATAAGCACAAGGACCAACCAAAAAACACGTCTACGCTCAGATGCCGTAAATACCTTTCCGGTAGATACGTTCTCTCGATTATTTGTTTCTTTGTTCATATTCTTTTAGTTGTAACTGATATTGAAATTGAAACATGATACAAATCTTTTTTGCTATTAAATGATAGATACCATAACTTGATGAATTACGATAAAAGATCAGGGGATAATGCAATCTCTTTCTACACCGAATTGGGACTTCCTTGGCAATGGCTCAAAGATCCAAGAAGCCAGAAACGAGGAGTATATTGGAACGAGTACCAGCACCTATCAGAATGGTGAACCAGGTAAAACTTACAATCCCTGTGATGAGATTATAGTGACTTATTTCAAACCTTAACTTCGAATATTTTTAGGGAACATATTCAATCCAAGAACCTCATCCAAATCCATCACCTTCTTTGGGACTTCAGAGATCATGCCACGCCCACCCATCTCAAGGTGGTAGACCTTGCTGTATTTGAATAACAGGTCAATCGGAGTGATTTTGTGGCTGAGCTTTGCCTTCGTTAAGAGCAACTCCAGTTTACAGTGGATATAGAGTGAAAGAAACGCGATGAATACGTGTCCAAAGACACTTTCATCATCCTGCAGATAGAGTTTGTCCGCATTAAGCACCGATTTGTAGCTATCAAACATCTTCTCAACCACTTCTCGTTTCTTGAAGAGCAGATAAATTTCCTGCTTCGTGACATCCATAGCAGAGATAATCAGGATCTTTCCCGCCTTTCTCATCCCCACATCAAACTTTTTCTTGTCGATCTTGCACTCGTCTAATTTCTTGTACAGGGTCTTCTGTTCTTCCAATCTGAGATCCTGATCCTCAAAGAGGTAAAGGTAAAACTCGTTGTATCTCCGTTTTCCACACTTAATCAAGCGATCGTGATAGGAAAAGTATTCGGTGAGGTGGATCCGTATATCGTAATAATGGCTATTCCTCTTTACCGGAAGCACGTAGGAGATATTTTTGCTACCCAGGAACTTTATGGTACCTTCAGAGAAGAAACCCCTGTCAAGGACGAGAATTTTACCTTCAATATCGAGTTCATTGATCGAGTAATAGAGCGTTTTTATATCCTTTACACTGCCAGGAAGAGAGCGAATCATCGTTGGCAATCCCGTGTCAGCACTGCATAGGAGCGCAAGATTAATCTGGGGTACCTGTATCTTATCCTTATTGTATCCCCTCTCTGCCTGATTGATGCTCATAGAACGAGAGAACAAGGAACTCAGGTCATAAACAAGTTGATTGCTCATATCTACAAGTTTCTTGAATACAACATTCTGCCCAGCACGATTTACGCCCACTTCTCGCAACATATTGGTGAGATTCTTTTGGTTTAGACTTGGATGGATCTCTTCGGCATTGTAGAGTTTCTCCCATGCATCTTTCGCACGTTTTAGCGGGACATTACTCGGGACACGCACCATGGCAAGGGCACAGATCTCCCCCCAATGTTCGGGGAAACCCACTCTCAAGAGCGGCTTGATGTCACACATCATTTCGTGTAGCAGCATTGAATTACCATATTCGGTGATATTTCGCGGACCTGCAGCGGTCTGCTTATTTTGCCCTTTTGGAATAAAACCCTTTTCATTATCGAGTTTTCCGAGGTATTTTGATACTTTTCGTCCCTTTTTTATCTCTTTGTCATAACGATTGGTCGAATGATAGACGTAGTAATTTGACCCCAACATCTTAATTTCAAGACACGTTTTCCCTTCATATCGCTGATTTTCTAACCACTTTCTTGCCCATTCTTCCATGTTCCCTATTATAGGGAACATAGTATATAAAGGTTTATCGTTTTTATTTTTCGTTAAATGCTAAAATAAGGCTTTATAGTGCGATTAGAGATTATATGTCTCCTATATTTGGTCGAACTTAAGGTTAAGAATATTATCAATTAGTTTATATAAACTAACTTGCATTAATTTTAATGTTAAATATAATGCTTTTCTCTTTGGATATGTATCATATATCGTTGTAGGTCCTGTACTTACGTATGGTGTACGTGATTAACAAGGTGAAGAACAAAGAGTGGTAACCGATGATAGGAGTTCGACCAGAAGGATGTATATGCGAACCTTGTTTGGATATAATACCAGATCGGAGGGATATGCGAAGTGAGTTCGGATATACCGAAGTTATACGCAATCGTGAGCAAAGGGCTAAAAATATAAATGGCATAAAGTAGAGTGGTAATAATGAAAGTCACTGACATAATAAAATTAGGGGAAAAGGCACTTAAACTGTTTGATGAGTACAGAATAGAGAAAAGTATCACACCCCACATGAGAGTTTACGTTAGACATTTCACTACCCAAAATGATTAAACAAATAGAGAAAATAGAGAATTTTGGTATTTTTAAAGATTTTAGATGGGTGAAAGGGATCTCCGAATTCAAGCGATATAATTTGCTATATGGCTGGAATTACTCAGGGAAAACAATGCTATCTAGGTTATTTAGAGTTATAGAATTAAGAAAACACCATCAGGATTTTGGTAGTGTAGAGTTTATTCTTAAGGAAGACAATGGCAATAAAATAACAGAAAATAGTATGACTTTATCTCAATGCCAAATTAGAGTGTTTAATACTGATTTTATTAGAGACAATCTTTGCTGGGATGAGCAAGAGGCCAATCCTATTTTTGTCCTGGGAGAAAAAGATATAAAGTTAGAAGTTCAACTGAAAAAATTAAGCGAGGAGATACAGCAACTGTCAGGGAGTAAAACTGAAAAAGAAAATGAGAAAAGTCGTTTAGAACAAGAGGTGGAACAAAAACTTACAGATAAAGCAAGAGAGTTAGGTCGCATTAGACCTCCTTACAATAAAAGAAAGTTAAGAAAGGCATTAAACGAAATAAAGGATAATCACCAAAGTTATTATTTGGAGATGCAAGAAGTTGAAGGGTTACTTAACACACTAAAGTCAATAAAGAAAGAAAGAACTATTTTACTCGAACTTTCATTAGCAAACGAGGATTTGATAAATAACATTGAAGATAACCTTGGTAAAACAATAGTGTCCAAAACTATTGATCGACTAAAAAATAATCCAAAGTTAAATAACTGGGTTAGAGAAGGCTTAGATATTCATCGAGGCAAGAATCGTTGTGAATTTTGCGGACGCTCTCTTCCTACAAACATATTAGAGGAATATGAAAAACATTTTTCCGAGGAATATGAAGAATTTATAGCTTTTTTGAATAAATTAAAATCTACTGTAGAGAAACATAACCAAACAATCTCCTCTATTGAATTGCCAGATGAAAAGCGACTTTATCCGCAATTGGAAAATGAGTATAAGTCAGCAAAACAAGAATTTTGGGAATCTATTAAAAAATACAAGGATGATTTGCAAATTTTGATTCAATTTTTGGAAGGGAAAATAAAAAATCCCTTTAAAAGGGATGTGCAAAAAATGCATGACTTTCAATTTCATCGTAGTGGAATTCATAAAACAGTCGAAGAAGTCAACCGGATTTTCAGTAGGCATAATGAAATAACTGATGATTTTGAAAAATCACAAGAGGATGCTTTTTTGAGATTAGAGCTACACTACGCATCTGAATTTGATGAAAACTACAGCTATTTTGCAGACATAGAAAAGTTGGACAAATTTGAAAAAGAAATAAAAAATATCCAGGAAGAAATTGAAAAGAAAGAAGAAGAAATAAATAAAATCAATGCAAAATTATCAGATATATCAAAAGCAGCTGATAGTGTTAATAATTATTTGCTAAGTATTTTTGGCAAAGAACATCTAAAAATTGAACCCACCAAAAAAAACAAATTCCAGATACTCAGAAGAAGAGAAAAAGCTAAAAATTTGAGCGAAGGAGAAAAAACCGCTATCGCTTTTTCATATTTCTTAACTCGCCTTGAAGACAAAGAAACGGATATAGCTAACACAATAATTTTTATAGACGACCCTATTTCAAGTCTAGACTCTGCGCATTTGTATAACACTTTCGCAGTTATCCAGTCTAAACTTGCTCCTTGTAAGCAATTATTTATTTCTACACATAATCTTGAATTTTTCAATTTAATCAAAGAATGGTTAAAGAAAATAAGAGGGTATAAAGATAAATGTAGTTTCTATCTGATTGAAAGAATTTCAAAAAGCGGAGAAGAGATAGCAGATATAAGGGAATTGCCCAAAACTTTATTGGATTACAAATCAGAGTATCATTTCCTATTCTATAAAATTAAGTCGTTTGCCGATAATCCAACAACAGATTTTGAAAATTTATTTCAACTCCCTAATATAATGAGGCGGTTTTTAGAAGCCTTTGTTGGGTTTAAATATGGAGTTGGATTAAAAAAAGGACTTGAATTTTTAATAACCAACGAAAGTGATCGTATAAAAATAGATAAATTTGTTAATATTTTATCCCATCAAACTGGTTTACAAAGGAATTTGCTTTTTAGTGATACTAGTGAATGTAAAAGAGTGGTAAATATAGTTATAGAAGTAATAAAAAACAAAGATTCAGAGCATTTCCGGTCGTTAGAAAGGATTTACAAAGATGCCGGCGTATAACGAAGCGTATCTGGCTTCGTGCCTCGGCACTCCGCTCAAATCCAGCGAAGCTGGACTTCGGATACGCTCGGAACGTTATACCTAAAAAAGACCTGAAATAAAAAGTCAACAAATATTTTTTTCGCCAAAAACTCGTTTACATCTCTCGTTTCACTACACATATCGCTTCGTTCGGCTCGTTTGCTTGAAATACCCATCCAGCCCCTATCTCACTCACAACCTCTTCATTTCCCTCTTCCGCCACCACGTAAAAATATTCACGTACATTCATAACACGCTTTAGCTTTCCTTCATTTTCCATTTCACGCAAATATGACTTCACGCGGGTACGCACTCGCGGCTTATCCAATTTCTTCTTTAACTCTCGTGTAGTGCTCCTATCTGAATATTTTTCATAGATCGCATCAAACGATGTTGGCTGCTCTGTCAATAGCTCTTGTAACACATCCTCCAGGATACTTCGATGTTCCTGTTCTATTCTCAACCTCTCTGCATTTGCTATTTCCGTCACACCCGGTTCGTTATGACTTGGTGCATCTCTATCTATTTCACCATCCTCATCGAGACAGTTTGCGGTGCGAACTGTCCCGGGTTTCATGTTGCCTATATCAAACGGGGATGGCTGAGGCTTACTCGCTTTTGATTTCGTGTACTCCTGCAAGCCATTAAAGAACGTCCATGCACCAAATCCATACAGCAGCAAGAAAAATCCATAATATATCAGTTCGAGCATCTACTAACTACCTCCACGTAAATGTATCCTTCTTGTATACAAATATCCGGACTGCGAATAGTGTAATTATCCCTATGAATCCGGACAATCCCGCAAGCTCCGGTAACGACATCCCTCTGAACAGGTAACGGAGTGCTACAACGCCTATTAGCGTTATGAGTCCAAATGGGAATAGATTTACTGCTTGGTCCCGGATTGCACCGCCATAATGCTCATGTAGTGCACTTGGATTTGTCGGTTTCGTGGCAGCTAAATCGGCCTCTTCTGCCCTTTCTTCTATTTGCCGCGCTATCTTAACTATCTTCTTTCGTTCTGACCTCAAAAACTCTATAAACTTTTGTACATGATCATAAATCAACAGTCCAAAAATCGGTCATTTTGACGTTAATTTGTACTATTATTATGTTACAAATGGTCGTTTTTCACGTTTCAGCCGATGAAATGACGCACCGGGTCCAGGTTACGGACCTCGACGACTCAATCGTGGTATACGTTACAACCTCACAAAATTCGGAGATCACGTTGGAGCGATCTGTGCCGGTCAAACTTTCTGAGGGCGATATCCGTTACGGCATTGCGAATTACAAAGTTATCGGCTTGAATTGCGTAGTCGGTAAGCATGCAACTTTCCGTTTGCAGCCTTTATCGCGAGCCAAAGACGTTGTTATACCGATTACGTTGAAATACGGTAACCAATCCAGGACCTTCACTTATACTATTCTGGCGGAAGAAGTTTTAGCCATAGCGTCTGTGGTTGCGGCGCAACCTATGGCGCCGGAGTCTACGCCAGTGCCCGTGCCGGGCAAAAGCGACATGTTAATGGTTGTGTTAGGTGCTAGCGTTATTCTGATCACGATATTTATCGGTATTTCGGTATTTCAAATAAAGCGTCCTCACTCACGAGAAAAATAGAAAAGCTTTTATTTCCTATATTTGTTTTAAATCAAATCTGCATGTTATAAATGAAATTATCGAAAAGCAGATACATAAAATGGATGAAAAAGAACAACCCCTAGGGCCATCTGCTCAAGATGAGCAACTCGGATTATTTTTCTATCAATTCCGACATAGCTATTATCGTGCTGAGCAAGTTTATAGGCGATTATATAAGAAAAATGGCAACTTTAGTTTTGAACTGAAATTGAACAAAGAAAAAGGAGGGAAAGTAAGCTATAATGTACCTGATGAACAAACAGCAAAAGAGTTTGCTGTCTCGATGAGCGTTTTTCTCTTACCGGATTTCTTTCTAAATATAGACGACCTACTAATAACACTCCAACAACTTAGTACTGATAAAGAATATCAAAAATTCCTAATTAATTGTGATCAATATCTTAACAAAGTAAAAGAGGGACAATTTCCTTTTACAATAAATAATAAACGCCTCCGTGCAGACGATGTCTTTGTAGAACTATCCTCTAATGTTCTTTTTGCTAACGATATTGATGCAGCAAGATACTTAGACAAACTTCGAAAAGATCCAATTACTGAGAAACTTAAATGGAGTCTGTACTATGGCTATTGTCATGATGTCTTTGAAGTTCTATCAATAATGATTAACTATTTAGAAAAACACAATATCCATCCCCCTCGGATAGATCGAAAGAATCATTGCATCTTTTGTAAGGCGACTGATGGGAACTTTAGTATGGTTGAACATGTAATTCCAGAATCTCTAGGCAATGAAACACTTTTTCTTCCGCGTGGTTATGTATGTGACAAATGCAACACCAAAATAAGCAAATTAGAACAAAAGTTTGTAAACTCTGTACCAATGAGTGGACTCCGAATTTTTGTAGGTAGTGTAGGCAAGAAAGGAAAATTTCCTAGTGCCAAGTATAGTAATGTTAATTTACAAAAGATCAGCCCTAATGCCATAAAAATGATATACCCTGCAGGAGCTAAAAGTATACTTAAAGCTACGGAATTAACTGACAGGGGTTACAAATTTAAAATGTCCCTAATATCACAACAATTTAACCCTCATGCGATTGCTCGGGTTCTTTTCAAAATGGGATTGGGAATTGTTGCTATTGATAGAAGTCAAGAAGAAGCTCTTCATCCAAGATATGATCCAGCAAGAGATTATATTCTAAACGGGGGCCATTTTCCTAATCGATTAGCGATTTTTAAAGAAAACCATCCGTGTAAGGTTAGCAAAATCAAAGGCGCAATCAACAACAAAGAAGGAACTTTTATATTTTTTGAATTGCTAGGTGCTCGATTTCTCATAGGTCTTGAACCAAATCCTAAAATTGTAATATCTGAACAACTTTTAGACCAAGCTCATGTCTTCGACTTGTGGATAGATAAACCTGAACCACATCAGGGAAGTGTTAAACGAACACCCTAAAACTTTCATTATATATAAATAAAGAATTTTTATTCACACCTCATCACCCCTCACCTTGAAAATATAGAAATTCCTCTCGCCCGTTGCCTTAAGCTGCACAGGCACCGTAACCTGAACGGTATCCCCTGGATGCACCGTCATATTCTCCAGGGTCGCAACGATCTTACTATCAAAGTCCGAATCACGTACCAAACATTCAGTATCGTCCCAATTATATCGCGTCCCTTCTAAATAGAGTGTTTTATGTATATCATTATCGTTCGGATTTGTAATGCTGATGATGTATTCGTTCCATCCGCTTGCGTTCACAATTTTTTAGCACATATAAATCTACAACTCTGTTTTTGCGTCAACCGTTGCGTCAACCAATACGTCAACTCAGTCGAGAACATAATATGTCGCTCTTCCTTCACCCTGTGATTTTATAACTCCCAATTCCATCAATGCTTTTAGTTCCTTGTGTGCAGCCTGCCGGGAGATTTTAAACATCTTTTTATGGCGTATCTCCAT
>CBDAFQ010000020.1:0-5686 GCA_965195275.1 uncultured ANME-1 euryarchaeote
CTATAAATTTAATTTAGGACGCAGATTTACACGGATTTACACGGATTTAATTTCTTCTGTGTTAATCAGTGTCAATAATCAATTTTAGTTGGATATTATGCTTTCTCGTGATTGGCGAAAGGGAAACTTTGGTTATTCATCGTCTACCCAAACCGCGTCATATACCTGTGCTCCACAAACTTCTTTAACATATACGCAAATACCGTGAACACCATGCCATTGAAATCGTTCGTATTATATTCGCAACAGCTACTCTGCCCGCTCGCGCTCTTTTGAGCGTTTTCGTAGCTCACTTGCGACTTCCACGCCGCCAAATCCACAGCCTAGCACTACTACTTTTATATTGTTCATTACTGTAAAATAGAAATTAAAATAAAGCTAATAGATTATTACTACAAACATCAAAGTAAAAATGCTGAAAATGGACATACTAATCCTACCAAAGCTGCTTCCCAGAGCGGAAATCATTGGCGGACCTATCTTAATATATCATCGCGTTAAGAACCTGTCTTCGATGGGGCATAAGATAACCCTGATTGCGCCTGTGTATACGGATGAAGATCGAACGGATAAAAGTCTTGCACCCTTCTGTGAAAAGATTATCAAGATCGATTCTGTCCGGGAGCGACCAGAAGAAGAAGTAGAGGCACTTTATAAAAAATTACATAGACCGAGGAACTTCTTAACCGGGGACGGTGGTTACAATGACGGGCTAGACGAGGCATTGAAATCAGCATTAATGGATAACCCTTTTGATGCGGTTATTGCTGAATATTCAATGATGGGGCAGTACATAGAGTCAAATCGTAGCTTCATCCCAGCAGATACCATGTCTGTGATTTCGGTACATGAATGCTATACAAAAGCGTTTGAACTAAGAGCCAAAAAAGGAGAGGCTATTAGTGCGGATACAATAAAGGAGCTATTTAATTACGAGTTTAAGATGTATGACGTTGCTGATAGGATTTTATCATTAACCCGAGAGGATGCCGATATTATGATAGGCTATGCGCCAGAACTGAAGGACAAAATCAGGGTAGTGCCTCACGGAGTGGACACAGGATTTTACACGCCGCCTGAGAAGAGCTCATGGGCAAGAAACACAAAAAATATACTTTATCTTGGCAATTTCATGCATAATCCTAATGTAGATGCGGTAAATAATTTCATCAACCACTGCTGGGCGAGAATCCTGCGGGAAGTTCCGGATGCTAAGTTTTACGCAATTGGCGGTAGTCCACCACAGGAACTCCTGGGTTTGAGATGTGAGAATATAATTGTCCGGGAAGGCGGGACTAACGATAATGTGCGGCGGACTTACCGAGATAGTGATGTGTTAGTGGCGCCGATTGAGTTGGGTACGGGTTTCAGGGGCAAGCTCTTAGAAGCGATGGCTTGCGGGCTGCCAGTGGTTGCTACTCGACTGGCTACTTTTGGTATAAGTCCAGTAGAAGGGGAAGAGATGTTCGTAGCAGATGATTATGACGCTTTTTCCGGATATGTGATTATGCTTTTAAAGGATGTCGAGCTGAGGCAGAAGATTAGTAGGAATGCATTAGCATTAGCAATGAAATTTGACCACAAACATGCAGCCGAGAAATTAGAGCGGGTGCTTAAAGAAGGTAAAAAATCGGTATTCAGGGAGAAGGAATCTCTTTTGGTATGACCGTGCCAGCGAAAGTGAAACTCCCCTTCTCTTTTGTAACGCTGTCAGGATCGACCCTGGATCATACGATCCTGCCATTCTTTTACAAAACTAAAACCTTAAGGCAGGACCGCGGTGGGTAGGAACATGACACGTCCATGACTTGAGACCCTGCATTTAGCCACCAGTTTCCACATAAAAGCACCTTCAGCCTCTACAACTACCCAAAAATCATAATTACCCTGTTTCATGTCTCCCGCCTTGTTGAGTACTGACCCATCTTCAGAGTCATAGTAATATCCGGCTGCATCCACCACCGCCTCTTTCAAAGCCTTAATGTCGTCCGTTTCGCCTGTGACCTGATATGCACGGGTAATCACCCGAAGAGCATCATATGCTGCGAGAGCGTAAGTTTCAGGAGTTCTTCCTAGCTTCTCCTTGATCTTCCTCATAGCTGGCCCAGTCTCATCTGTTTGTATACATTCGAAAAGAGGACATTCAAATCCTGTTCTTACTGCAAACCGGGCGGTCTGATCATTCTGCACCAGTTCTTTGTTAAGAGCCGTAGCGTCACAGCCATACCAACTCACATCAGAGAGATTGGACTGGTTCTGTGCTTCTATAAATATGGGTACCACCTCATCAAAAGCAATAAGGTGTACTGCTACTACATCACCATACTGAGCTATTGCTTCTGCTACTTTTGAGTTCAAAGAATCTATCGCGGTCGAGAAATTTACGGTACTGACGTTATACCTCACGCCATCAATCACTGTGCCGCCGAGAGCCTTGAAGCTTTTGTTCGTGGCATCGGTTAGTTCATCGCCCCATACATCGCCTCGCCACATAGGCACAAGAACACTCACCCCTTCGTTCCGCATGCGATTCGCAATAGCTGCTGCTTGATATGTATCATCAGTGCAAAACCTGAATACGTTATCGCCGCGAATGGCTAAGGAGGGTGCCGTGCTTGCGTGGCTGATCAGCAGAATGCCGTTTTCATCTGCGTATGCTTTAACTGCTTTGATCTCGGCACTGGCAGCGGGGCCAATGACTATTTTTACACCTTCTTTGGATAAGTTCTGCAGCTTTTCAAGTGCAACTGCAGGATCGGTCTTCGTATCTTCTATTATGAGTCGCATACGCATCTCAGAACCGATGCTGGCAAGATACTCATTCGTATCTTCAACTGCGATCTCCAGCGCGGCTTTAGTGGCTTCTCCCAACGAAGACCCTTCGCCGGTAAGAGCTAAGAGGGCGCCGATAGCAACCTCTGATTGCGTATCTGAGGTCTGTGTCGTATTATCTAAAGCAAGAGACCCACTAGTTGAAAAGCCTAGTACGAGTAGTAGAAGGACTATTACAGCGGTTATTCTTACTACCCCTGTCATAATTATCTATACATGCATCATAGTATATAAGGTTTTCGATTTTTTCTCGCGGCCCGATCAGATACAAGGAAATTAATTATTAACGCAGATTAACGCAGATTAACGCAGAAGAAATCAAATCAGTGTAAATCTGTGTCCTAAATAAATAGTTAGAACTTGTACGATATCTACAATAAAAAGTGAAACAAAGGTTTAGAGGAACCGGAACACCTCTGGCAGCTCACCAACTGCAGTTCTGAACTTTTCGGGCCATTTATCCGTGTCAAAACCCTTTTGTGCTAAAAATACCGCAGCCCAACGTTGTAATCCCACACCGGAGCAGCCGGACCATAGTTCTTCACCGCTTTGCAGCTTCACGTTAAACCCTTTAGGATATTTATCGCCATTCACACTAACATTCTGGAACTCCAGCAATTTACCACTGTAAGGTAAAACCGCCTCGTAATCTATGGTCCCCACTTCTTTTAATTCCGACAGACCCGCTTTACCCTCCTGCGCCATGAACCAGGGCGTCACCCATGCCTCGCGCCACTCAATGTCCAGTATCTCATTGAATATATGGCGATACTTATCCTGCAACTGCTTCGAGTGCGCAATCACCTGCTCCTTCGTACCCATCCACAGGATCTCCACACGATGAAACTCGTCAAGCCGCTCTATGCCATGAATACCGCCACTTTCATATCGGTGTGAGGTGCCTGAGTGGTCAAAGATCTTTATCGGTAGTATATCGTCTGGCATGGTCTTACCCTGCAGGAACACCCATGAGGGTGGGCACTGCGCATAACACATACCGCCTACATTCTCTATCCGCTCCATAATCATGTCCAACGGTACTTCATTCGTGACTTTATAATAATCAATTACCTCTTCCCAGTATTCCGGGTCGCGTGTCTTCGGTGTGCAGACATAATACGCCTCCGGGTAAATCCCTTTTGCATGACCCGACCTCTTCCACACGTCCCAGGTCACGAACTTTGGGAAGATCATCTCTTCATAGCCCAGAGGAGTGAATATCTCTTCAAACAATATGCGTTCAAAAGCTCTGAAGATCTTCGTTGACTGCGGTCCGTATATAAACTGCCCGCGTCCCGCAGCATGTCTTATCCAACCACGCTTTGCCATCTCTTCCGTGGGGTCTTTATCAAAATGAAATGGCTTTTTGTCACTCTCAAACAGCAATTCCCAGTGCTCGCTTTTACCTTTCCATTTCACCGCTTCCTTCTTATCATCCAGTAATTTTAGTATCCTATCAGGAATCCTCTTTTCTAACAAGAACTCGTCAATATCCAGAAAAAGCTTTAACTTATCTGCCTCTTGCTTTACCTCTTTTACAAACGGCAATTTCTTTAGCTTCAATTCCGTGTCCCAGTCCATTGTTATCTCATAATCCTCTATCTCCATACCTCGAATCCCGATGCGATGCTTACCTAAGAATTTACCGAATTCGTTCTTCAATCGTAGAAGCGCATCATGCGCCCTCACAAACCGGTCGGAAACAATCTCCAGCCCCAGTTTATCTGCTACAATATCCCACGATACAACTTCAGCACCGCAACCCGGCGGAGCACCTTTCTTTAATAATTTGGCATTACAATAATTCACAAATTCCGTTAGCTCATCTGAACTTACCGCTTCACTCAGGCTCCCACTGCATTTGAGATTAGCTTTTAGCATGAATTCCATATCCGTTGCTTTTTCACGTTCCATCCTTAATTCCCCTTCCCTACTTCATTTTGCACCAGCTCGATCATATCTCGTGCCACATTTGCGTTCATCAGATAATCATCGACACTTGCTATTAGCGACCCTATTTTAGATGCTTCAAAACGTGTTTCAACACTCTTTTCCGCTATAACCGTTTCCATATTATTCATATTATCGTGCATCAAAGAGATCGCTACCAAAACAGCATTTGCACCACTCAGCTTTATTTTCGCTTTTATTTCCATTTGTATGTACCAGAACGCTAAATTCCATTTCGTACTATAAGAATTTAAATGTCTAATCATATAAAATTTCAAGAAAGATGAAAACAGTTTTGCTAGCAGGTGGATATGCGAAGAGGCTGTGGCCTCTGACAAAAGATCGCCCAAAACCTTTGCTGCCCGTTGCGGGTAAGCCAATAATCGAGTACATTGTAGATGAACTAGAAAAGATAGAGGAACTTAAAGAGATATTTATATCCACAAATCTTAAGTTTGAAACTAATTTCAAAGACTGGCTTAATAGCTATCGAAGCAGTAAAGAGATTAAATTGGTAATAGAAGAAACCAAAGCAGAGCAGGATAAATTGGGCTCAATCGGTGCTTTAATTTTTTTGATAAACAATCTTGAACTTAACGATGATTTATTAATCATAGGGGGCGATAATCTATTTGACTTTGACCTAAGAGATTTGATAGATTTTTACAGTGCTAAAAAGAAGAGTGTAGTACTTTTATACGATATGGAGGATAAGGAGCGAGTAAAAGGTAAATATGGTGTTTTGGAAATAAATAGCGATTTAAAGATTATCAATTCGGAAGAAAAGCCCGAGGCGCCTAAGTCAACTTTAATATCGACCGCATGTTATATCTTCACAAAAGATGATTTAGCGATGATCAAGGATTATCTGGCATCGGGAAATAATCCGGACGCTATCGGATTT
>CBDAFQ010000021.1:0-7734 GCA_965195275.1 uncultured ANME-1 euryarchaeote
ACAGAAGGTATAAAGGTAAGTTACCAAAAAGACGGAGCCGACAGGGGCGATCTGGTCTGGCTGCTAGATTCAAAAAATCCGCAGAATAACGATTTTATTGTAACCAATCAATTCACGGTCCTGGAAAACGAAGAGAACAAACGCCCGGATGTAATCCTATTTGTGAACGGGCTGCCCCTGGTTGTTATCGAACTGAAGAATCCCGCTGATGAGAACGCAACCGTAAAATCGGCATACGAGCAGTTGCAGACCTACAAACAGGCAATACCCAGTCTTTTTAGTTACAATGGCTTCATGGTAATCTCCGACGGCCTTGAGGCAAAGGCGGGTTCGCTCTCCGCAGGTTTCAGCCGGTTCATGGCCTGGAAATCTTCTGACGGCAAAACGGTAGCATCAGCCCGGATAGGACAGATGGAGACGCTGATCAAAGGAATGCTCAACAAACGAACCTTGCTGGATCTTATCCGCCATTTTATCGTATTTGACAAGTCAGCAAAGCTGACACCCTCCCTCAATCCCTCCCAGCAGGAGGGAGGCCATTATCGTGGGGGAATGAGTTTTACCGGTATGATAAAGCGCGTCAGAGATTTGCGGAAAAAACAGACTGCAGCGGAAATAATTTTCTGGGAGTTGGTGAGAAATAAAAAGTTATTAGGGTTAAAGTTTAGACGACAACATCAGATTGGACACTACATTGTTGATTTTTATTGTCATTCGGAAAGGCTGATAATAGAGTTAGATGGTGAAGTCCATAATACTCCGGAACAAAAGACAAAAGACGAGAAAAGGGATAAATATCTAAAAAGTCTCGGCAATAGAATATTGAGAGTTAACAATACAGAATTGTTTGAGAATACAGAAAATGTGCTGAAAGTCATTGAGAAAAGTCTATCTCCCACTGGGAGAGACGGAAGAGAGGGTGGTGTAACGACAGTTACTACCATCAAAAAGCTTGCATCGTATCATCAATACTATGCGGTGAATAAAGCAGTAGAATCTACCTTGAGGGCTTCAGGATATTTAGTCAAGAACAAAAACGGTTTCAAGGTGACGGAACGGCCCGAAAGCTACGGTCTAACCAGTGTAGATGCCCAACCTGCAGGTGACAGGAAAGGCGGCGTGGTCTGGCACACCCAAGGGAGCGGTAAATCGTTATCAATGGTATTTTTCACCGGTAAAATCGTTCTCACCATGGACAATCCGACCATACTGGTAATCACCGACAGAAACGATCTGGACGACCAGCTTTTTGATACATTTGCCGCGTCAAAGCAACTTCTCAGGCAGGATCCGGTTCAGGCAGAAAGCAGAGACCATTTGAAAGAACTGCTGAATGTCGCTTCTGGCGGAGTGGTATTTACAACTATCCAGAAATTTCAGCCCGAAGAAGGGAATGTTTACCCGAAACTATCCGACAGGCGAAACATCATTGTTATTGCCGATGAAGCACACCGGACGCAGTACGGCTTCAAGGCAAAAACCATCGATGCAAAAGACGACCAGGGAAACATAATCGGTAAAAAGATAGTTTACGGCTTTGCGAAATATACGCGCGATGCCCTGCCCAATGCAACCTACCTCGGTTTCACGGGCACACCCATCGAAAAAACAGATGTTAACACGCCCGCTGTTTTTGGTAATTACGTTGATGTTTACGATATAGCCCAGGCGGTCGAGGACGGCGCAACAGTAAAAATATATTACGAGACTAGGCTGGCAAAAATCACGCTCAGTGAGGCAGGTAAAAAACTGGTAGCTGAATTGGACGAAGAATTAGAAAAAGAAGACCTTGCCGAGACACAAAAAGCCAAGGCGAAATGGACACAGCTTGAAGCTTTGATTGGCAGCGAAGACCGGATAAGACAGGTTGCGCAGGATATTGTAACACATTTTGAGCAGCGCCAGGAAGTGTTTGAGGGCAAGGGAATGATCGTGGCCATGTCAAGACGGATAGCCGCCGACCTGTATGATGAAATTATCAAAATCAAACCCGGGTGGCACAACGACGACCTTAAAAAGGGTGTCATCAAGGTGGTAATGACCTCGGCATCTTCAGACGGGCCAAAGATCTCAAAACACCATACCACCAAAGAACAGAGACGGGCCCTGGCAGAAAGAATGAAGGACACAGAAGACGAATTAAAATTAGTACTTGTGCGAGATATGTGGCTTACTGGTTTCGATGTTCCATGTCTGCACACGATGTATATAGATAAACCCATGAAAGGTCATACCCTTATGCAGGCTATTGCACGGGTGAACCGAGTCTATAAGGATAAGCCCGGTGGCTTAATTGTTGATTACCTTGGAATTGCGTCCGATCTGAAAGAAGCTTTATCATTCTATTCTGACAGTGGCGGAAAAGGCGATCCCGCAGTTCTTCAGGAACAGGCGGTTCAACGGATGCACGAGAAACGTGAAATTGTATCACAGATGTTTCATGGATTTTCATATGAACCTTATTTTGCTGCTGATACATCAACAAAGCTATCAATAATACTCGCTGCGGAGGAGCATATCCTTGGCCTTGAAAACGGTAAGAAACGGTATATTGATGAAGTGACCGCATTATCAAGCGCGTTCTCTATCGCCATTCCGCATGAGCAGGCAATGGCTATAAAGGACGAAGTCTCGTTCTATCAGGCGATAAAAGCCAGACTGGTAAAGTTTGACAGCACTGGCACAGGCAAAACCGACGAAGAAATAGAAACCGCAATCAGGCAAGTTATAGATCAAGCGCTCGTAGCTGAACCGGTGATTGACGTTTTCGATGCCGCAGGCATTAAGAAACCGGATATATCCATTCTATCAGAAGAATTTCTCTTTGAAGTGCAAAACATGGAACATAAAAACATAGCTCTGGAAGTTCTTAAAAAGTTGCTTAACGATGAAATAAAAGCACGGGTGAAGAAGAACCTGGTTCAAAGCAGATCGTTAATGGCAATGCTGGAAGATTCCATCAAGAAATATCACAATAAGGTTATTACAGCGGCAGAAGTTATTGAAGAATTGATTGAGCTCAGTAAAGAGATAAAGAGGATAGACAAAGAGCCACAGGAAATGGATTTGTCAGAATTTGAATACGCTTTTTATACTGCAATTGCCGATAATGAAAGTGCAAGAGAATTGATGCAAAAAGAGAAACTACGAGAATTGGCTGTTGTTTTATTTGAGAAGGTGAAAAAAAACGCATCTATAGACTGGACGATAAAAGAAAGCGTCCGGGCGAAATTAAAAGTAATTGTAAAGCGGACCTTAAGGCATTATGGTTATCCACCGGATATGCAAGCGCTTGCAACAGAAACGGTGCTTAAACAGGCGGAATTGATTGCCGATGAATTAACTCGGATGGGATGATTATACAAGTTGTACAGATATAAATCTCACATTCGCAACCATTTTCATTTTTACGATTCATTTTCGAGAGGTTGCGATCCTGAGAATAATATCAGTACAACCCGCATCAGGGAGAGCAAACAATCAGTGGCACCGTGGCCGGAAGTTTCCGCTGTTTTTTATCCTTAAAATGAGTCTCATGATCGCCACAAATAACTAACATGCCGTTCCGTGCGCTAATAGCCTTTGCGATCGTCCGTATATTTTCGGCTGTTTCCATTGCAGCAGCATGTAAATCCCAGCCTCTATGTGCAAACCGGTCAATGGCACGGATGTGAGAAAACACCAACTTCACATCCTGTCTTTTCAACACGGAAATGGTATGCGTTTTTATCAACTCGTCATATTCGAATATATCTTCCCGGTCATCAACGCCGAATACATAGCTCACTTTACCTAAAAGTGGCCTCGCACCACCGGTTTCGAGTATCAACGCGGTCTTATGTCCCGCTTCTTCGAGTATCTCCAAGATGGATTTTATCTTCGATTTGCCTACGTCTTCATTCGAGAAGATCCCATGTGATTCCGGTCGTAAGCCTGTGAGGATAGAACCAATCGCAGGTGTTGTAGGACTATTTACGGTCTCGCAGACAAATAAAATGCCATTGCGTTCGACAAGCTCGTGAATCGCTCTTAGATCCTCTGCGAATTCGGTATAAAACGGATAATCCAGGCTGTCTATTACCATTAGTAGTACTACCGAAGGCTGGTGCGAACATGCGAATTTGAGTATCTGCTCTACGGGACGTGCTTGTGATGTAAGAGATACATCAAAAAACTCCGCCAATGTAGGCGCTATGTTTAATTGCGATAGCATAAGAAACCGTTTGCACTTATGGATTATAAAACCCACATAAATACTCAATATCTTGTATTATGTGCTTGACTACGAAGAAGATTATAAATGATACGGAAGGGACCGTGAAACCAACCTGTTTTTGTTGGATGCAAGCTAAAAGCTTCTTGAGTCGCTAGCTGAAAGATAGGGGCGAAATAACAAAAAATAAAATAAGAGGAAAGAGTCCTTTTAATACCTGTACCGCAGTTGTAGCTGCTTGGAGTATCACAAAGGCCCCTTCTGTATATCCGATACGGGCTCGTTATAATCTCTGAATTGCATTTCCATCTCGATATCCCGGGATATTGTAAATTCCTCATCTGTATCGGGACCGCAAAAGTCCTTTAGATTCTTCACCGTTTTCAGTGTCGTTTGTGACTTCTGCGAGAATCCTGTATCCTTTGCTATCCATTGCGTTGTGGATACCGTCATTATGCTCTGGTTGTCATCAAACCCGAGTAGATTTTGCAATTCTCTGAACGTTTCGGATTGATTCAGTACAATCTCCCAGAACTTTTCGGTGTCTGGTACGATCCTCAGCACATTGCAATCTGCACCGTCCACTATCTCATCTGCTAAAAGTTCCACATCTGAGTTATTCAGCAAACCTTGTGATTTCCAAAATGTCTCATAGCTCTCAGGCGATCCCATTTCATCCAATAGTTCTGACAGCTTGGGATTCCAGAGGGTCACTATGTACGGACTGTCTCTGATGCGGACAGACACTGCTTCCGCTTCTACTATCTCCGCTATCTTCCCTGTCGTGTTTTTGCTTATACTCGTGTTCCTACTCATAATACCAGTCTTAACAGGCATCGTTTTGTTTGTGTTATTTACTATGTAACTACCATTGATTACCATTATCACGTCAATTGCACCCGTTACGCTGCCCTGCATCTCCATCGTTGTATCTACGTCACACGTATAATTATACTTGTAGGTATCTATTTTGATTGCATTAGCAAACACCGCATCTTCTTCCGCCTGACTCAATTGCTCTGCCACAGTGTAACTCGAAAGCATCACGACTGCTGCGATTGCCACTACGGCTACTAGCCTAACAATCATTCTCCTTTTCATTTCTTTCACCTCCTTTTCTATATTCTATTTCATCAAAGAAAAAATTACATCTCATCATCACTATTAAAATTTCCGGTATAAAAGCTTTTCTATTTTAAGAACCCTAAAGCTTACAGAAAAAGGATGTCTAAGGGCGGCTTCGCGAAAAAACCTTTCCTTGCTGCCATTTGGTAAAGCTCATCATGTGCTTTCACTACCGCTTCTGGCATTTCATATGTGTAATCACGGCCACTTCATATTTAAGAAACTGAGTTAATGCATGACCTTTATTGTGTTTGTATCCTTCACGAGGCGGTGGTTACGCATTCAAATCGCATCGAGCACATATAAAATCACAAATAAGACACAAATAAAAAGCAAATAAAAAGTAAATAAAAACCGAAAGTAATAAATATATCTAAAATACAAATAAAAAAGATGATGGTGAAAAGAAGAACAGTTGTAGTAGTATTAGCAATATTCCTCTGTAGCGCTGTAGCGGGTTCAGCGACTATCGTCAGCGACTATCCCGGATTAGAACCGTTAGTTGAGTTTGTTGGTGCAGATGACCTGTCAGTGCTGGATTTAGTAGGGTTCAAAGCTGCAGATATAGCAATGCAGGAATTGTCAGTTAGCAAAGGTGACACGAACATTCTGGTACTGACAGACGCGGGCTATGTACCTGAAATAGGTGATTATACAACGGAAAAAGCGCTTGATGGTCTGATGCAGACAAGTGGCGCTTCTCGAGGCAAGGGGAACTTGATAAATGTGCACAAAGCCTATAATGCCCCGCTTTGGTTTGCCTTCTTCGACAAGGGAAGCAAAGACTGTGTCTATCTTGAAGCGAATAGCGAAGTTCTAAAGATTTACCTGGATAGAGAGGCGATAGAAGGAGAAGCGGCTTTAAGTGATTTTATGAACCTTGAGGACGATGAAATCTTCATTCACATTGCGAAAGCGAATATAGATGCGGATAAGCTGCTCAGCGATCCCGAGCCGTGGCAAGAGAAGATGGTTGCAAAGGTATTCGGTGGAAACGAATTCAGTATAATTACGTTGTGTAATGTCTGGGCAAAAGGCTTGCCAAATGATTTCCTTAAATGCGCTGAGCTTCATGACCATATCTGTCCAGGACTGACAAGCGGCTATCTTATAGCGGAATACCTGAAAGAGGAACTCCCATCTTCTGATCCCAAGAGAGAATACACGATCATAGCAATTCCGTCCTGGTGCAAGGACGATGTCCTAATAACGATTTTTGAAACAAACGTGGGACATAAGCGGATGTTTGTAAAGTGGCTAACGCTGGAGCAAATGCAGATGCTGCCGAAAGAGGCGAAATACGTTGCTAACATAGTTATTAAGGAGGATCAGAAAACAGGCAAGCGAGAAGGGATAGTTTTGGCTTTTGACTGGGATAAGCTATTTGAAGGAAGTGGCACAAACGCAACTGATTTGAGAGACTTTGGAACCTATAAATGGTGGTGGGTGAGACTGAAACAGGATATGTGGATGATGGATTACCTGGACAGCCCGGAAACTTTCGTTTCTACATTAAAAAGGTTTACCGTTGATAGTCCGGCGGAAATCGAAAAGCTTAAGAGCGCTGGCGTCAATCCGTTAGTCGAGCTAGGCATCATGCCAGGAAAAGCAGAGGCGGAAAAGACGCCATCAATCCTCTGGCTCGGTGTGATTGCTGCTATAGTGATAGCAGGCGCTCTTGTCTATGTAGCGAGAAGAAGAAAAGCTCGCTGATATTCTTTGCTTCTTTTCCGACTTCGATTTGATTAATTAGATAGATGGAAAAAGCAGGGTGAAGATAATGCCTCTTGGCTTGAGCGTTTTGAGACTACCCACAGAAAAACATATTATTGACACAGATTAACGCAGATTAACGCAGATTTAAAGTTGTATATTGATTTTTTATTGTATATTTTTTAAGGTTTAATTTTTCTGCCACAGAGTACACCGAGAGCACCGTGTTATTTCCTCGCTGTGCCCTCTGTGCACTCTGTGGCTATCATTTTTGATTTTTTCTGATTTTGATTCTATGATCCCGTAAAAACTTAATAATTCTTTTGGGCCAGTAGCGTCTGTGTAAATCTGTGAAATCTGTGTCTATGATAATTATCAAAAATATAATTTAACATGAATAAGATACCAATAAAAACAAAATGTATTATATGTATTAAAAATACGAATAAAAAGTGGTGGATACAAAAAGATGTGTACACTAATGACGGTGGCGGCGGAACCATGTTTGAGAAAGTAAAGAAGAGATATAGCTATCGGATACTGCAGATAGAAGTTAGTAGAGTTTGTAACCTTGACTGCCGGATCTGCATGAGAAGAAACCTCGAATCAACTACCGGGTTTATGTCCTTTGACAAGTTCAAGGAGATTATTAGCACTTATAATTTCAGAGAGATTGCACTGCA
>CBDAFQ010000022.1:0-8403 GCA_965195275.1 uncultured ANME-1 euryarchaeote
CTGGTAAAGGGGCTCAATGACTCAGAAGAGGAATTAGAAGCGATAAAAAGCAGGCTTGAGAAGATAGAGCCCAATCGAACGTATATAAATGTCCCGATAAGACCACCTGCGGAACCTTGGGCGGTACCCCCAGATAAAGAAGCCATCACATTAGCACATGCGATTCTTAATGATGCTAATGTAGTGGATATTACCGAAGAGGAGACTGGAGAATTTTCCACTGAAGGTTTCACAAACCCGGAAGATGCTATTTTAGCAATAATAAGACGGCATCCAATGAGGGAGGGGCAGGTTATAGACACCCTAAGAAACTTTTCTTTCAAAAAGAAATCGTTACCAAAGAAATATAATATTCGAGATAGTATAAAACGGCTGGAGGAAAGCGGAAAAATAAAGAAGTTGAAATACCGGGAGAAAGTCTTCTGGCTTACAGACGAGGAAAAAAGAGGGCATGAATAATTGTCTATTACTTTGGGGGCATTATTTGTGGTCGTGCTGCTGCCTTATATTGTTATTGCTTCCATCGTTGAGGGCGAAATCATTGAACTAATAGGGAGCCGAATAAGACGAAATATAATAAAGCACTCATAATTATTAGAGGTATTAAATGGCTGAACTAACTTCTGTTAAAGAAATTCCCTAAGCTCTCTTTACTCAGATACGCCCTTTTGTTCTTTCTTTTTATAAACTTACAATAGCCCATCTATCCTGGTACCACAACTTGGACATCTCGAATCTCTTATTCTATTCTCCTGGATTTGGAATCCATAGCGCCGGATTAACAACTCTCCACATCGGTAGCAGTAGGTATTCTCCTCGCCCTCACCTGGAACATTGCCCTCATACACGTATCTCAACCCTACCTCCAACCCAATTCCCCTCGCTTCACGTAAGCTTGTAACCGGTGTTGGAGGGAGATGAGTTAGCTTATAAGAGGGATAGAACTGTGAGATATGCCAGGGTATGTCCACGCCTACACTTTTGATGAACTCTGCAATCCCTCTGAAATCTTTCTCCGAATCGTTCAACGTTGGTATAACCAGGGTGGTTACTTCAACCCAAACACCCAGGCTTTTGTAGAGCCTTATCGCATCCAGGACAGGTTTCAGGTGCCCACCGCAATTTTTTAGATACAAATCATCAGATAGTCCCTTCAGGTCTACATTTACCGCATCTAAATAAGGAACGAGTGTGCGTATAGCATCCTCCGTAATATGCCCGTTTGTGATAAAAGTGTTGCTTATACCTTCTTTATGCGCCAGTCTAGCAGTATCATAAGCAAACTCGAAAAAGATGGTCGGCTCGGTATAAGTGTATGCAATGCTTCTACAACCATATTGCTTGGCTGCCGTGACAATATCTTGGGGAGATGCGTCTTCACCGACAATCAGTTTCTTGCCCTCTTTAGGCATCTGAGAGATCTCGAAGTTCTGGCAGTTTTTACATCTGAAGTTACACCCGACCGTAGCAATCGAGTATGCCTCAGATCCGGGATAGAAATGGAAGAGCGGTTTCTTCTCTATTGGTTCAATCCCTCTCGCAACTACCTTTCCATAGACCAGGCTGTAGAGGACTCCGTCTATATTTTCTCTAACCCCACATATCCCTCGCCTCGATTCGTTTATCTTGCAATGATGAGGGCATAGAAGACATCTAACCACGTTCCCTTCCAGTTTCTCATAGAACATCGCCTCTTTCATTTTAATACCTCTCCTTTCGATTTATGTGATGGTTAATTTACAAAAAAAAAATAAAGATATAAAATAAACAATTGTTTTCTCGCAGGTTTAATTTTGTGACCGCCTTATGCGTAACGATTTTTACATGCATCGGTGCTACAACAATATTTTGGTCCCGAGGTGATATAATCTGGTTGCCGGCAATTTTTGCGCTCATTGGTTCAGTGATAGGAGCAAAGCTTGGAAGTTATGTCTCATTAAAAACAAAAATTCTGTCTTGAAAAATCCCTAATCACAATTTCAAAATTAAAAAAGTAGAAATGAACATAAGTTTATTATACTTAAATCGTTAGATATATGTAGGGAGGTCGAAAAAAAAAGATGTTGTTCATAACGTGCGTGAGGGTTAATTCAGGCATGGTGGAAGATGCAAAGAAATTCGGCGACGAGCTACTTAAAAATCCGCCCACCGGCGTCAAGTTCCTGCAAGTGTATCATACGCTGGGCAGGTATGACGCGATATGGATTTACGAGGCGGAAGACTCGGAAGCAATAATAGATTTCCTCCACCAGAGCAGAGAGGTCTCAACAACGGAAACCTGGGTTGCCTTTAAACGAGAGATGTAAATAGGAGATTTTTTTTAAAAATTTCTCCTTTTTATTTTTTAAAATGATAAGTTCTGTTCAATTATTCTCATCTTTTTACAGTGTTTTTTCAGCTCTTTTCCACCACAAAATTCCGAAAAAACTGACTGTAGAAGCAACTGCTAACAGCAACCCCCCTATCAGCTCAACAGGTAGCATATCTTGTAAACACCACCCCCCATTCAACCGATATGTAGAACGGACAGCCACAGCCTTAGCGTAATTATTAATTATAAAGCGTGATTTTAAATATTAATTATGAACTCAGTTGAGGGAAAAATTATCGTCTATTATGGGAAAGGAGAGGGAAAGACAACCGCCTCTATCGGTCATGCCATAAGGACGTTGGGCCATAACAAAAAAGTGGTGATATTGCAGTTTATGAAAGGAAGGCCAACTACCGGAGAATATCAGTTTCTAAAAAGTGTTGACAACCTCCAGATACATCTTTGCGGGGCCCCCAATTTTTTAAAAGACGATGAATCGCGCAAAATCCATCTCAAAAAGGCCAAAAAGGGGTTGGAACTCGCTCATAGAGTGCTAGATGAAAAAGAGACCGACCTTTTGGTTCTGGACGAGATATTATACGCAGTAAAATTCGAGCTTTTAACAGAAGAGGCGGTCTTAGAGTTGTTAAAGAAAAGAGGTCGTACGGACATCATTCTTAGCGGAGGAGAGCCAGAGGATAGAATAATAGAAATGGCAGATATAGCAACTCACATGGAGAAGGTCAAGCATTATTGGGATAAAATAGGTGGCACAACTTCAGGCATAGAATATTAATCACCAAATAGTGTGAATATATAACGGAAGCTTTTGTTGAACGGAAAGCTATAAGGCTAGAAGGCGGTATTTTTATGAGTTTATGGTTTGTTAGGGGTGATAAATGAAATATGGATGCAGGAGAAGAGGAAGAAAGGAAAAGAGGGATGAAAGAAGAAGCAGAAGCAGTTGATACAAGCATGAGAAGGGTAAAGCATAAGGTAATGGTGATGAGTGGAAAAGGGGGTGTAGGGAAAACAACGGTAGCAGCAAATCTTGCTTTTGCTCTCGCTATGAGCGGTTTAGACGTGGGTTTGATGGATGCTGATATACACGGACCGGATATTCCAAAGATATTGGGGATAGAGGACAAGCGGCCAGAGACATCAGGTGAAAAAATGTCGCCTATTTTAGTCACACCACGGCTAAAAGCAATGTCCATAGGTTTTCTGTTACCGGACAGAGATTCCCCAATTATCTGGCGAGGACCGATGAAGATGAATGCGATAAGGCAATTCCTTTCAGATGTAGATTGGGGTGACCTAGACTATATAATTGTTGACCTTCCGCCGGGGACGGGCGACGAGCCACTCAGTGTTGCGCAGTTGATAAAGGATGTAGATGGCGCGATAATTGTTACAACACCGCAGGATTTAGCATTGTTAGATTCAAGAAAGGCAGTAAACTTCTCAGGGGTGCTGAAGGTGCCAGTTATAGGGATAATAGAGAACATGAGTGGGTTTGTGTGCCCATACTGTGGAAAAGAGACAAATATCTTCAAATATGGAGGCGGAGAAAGGGCAGCGACGGAGTTAGGGGTGCCTTTTCTTGGAAGAGTGCCATTAGACCCTGAGATGGTAGAAGCTGCGGATAGCGGAACGCCCTTTGTCCTGCAAAAGGAATCGAAAGTAAAAGACGCATTTGGGCAGATAGTGAAAAATGTGCAGGCATTTGTGGAAGGTAAAGAAGAGATTGGAAGAACTGAGAAAGTAAAGAGTAGAGAGGGTTAATTAGAAAGAGGATTTGGATGAGCTAAAAGCGCAGCTAAAGGGGATAGGGGCGCAACTTGGAGAGATGGAAAGAAGTATCAAAAAGTTATAAGTGCGTAACTAAACGTTAAAAATGGAAAAGCGCGTTAAGACAAACATAAAATGCGAGAAATGTGGCAAGCCAATATCAGGAGATGTTTACGAGTTCGGAGGTGTTAAGCTGTGTGAGGATTGCTATCTGGATGATGTAATAGCGTCTCAGCCGAAGAAATGCGCAATGAAATGAGGACAAAATGGAGAGAATGACGAAAAAAATGAAACTTGCGATTTCGATGAACTAACCAAGAAGATGGAAGAGGAATGCGGAATATACACTGAGAAGACACACTGCAGATACATATTAAAGTCGAAGGAAATGAAATTGTAGATTGCAAATTCATAACCGATGGTTGTGGTGATAAGAAAAGGAAAATAGAAACCTGGAAAAGAATAAATTAAAGGATGATTACAATAAATTAATGGTTGACGTATCTCAATATAAGGAACTGTTCATAGACGAGTCAAGAGAGCATCTGCAGTGCATAAGTAGAAATCTACTAACGTTGGAGAAAGAATCAGATAACACAGACGCACTAAATGAAACGTTCCGGGCGGTACACACACTGAAAAGCATGGCCGCCACAATGGGATTTCCCGATATGGAAGAGCTATCGCATGAGATGGAGAATGTGCTTGACGTCCTGAGGAAAGGGGGAGAACCAGGAGAAGGAACAGTTGATCTTCTGCTAGAATCCCTTGACGGGCTTGAAACACTTGTCGAAAGTGTGGCAACAGGGAAAACGGTAAAACTTGATTTAACAGCATTGCATAAAAAACTGAAAAATATTCCAGCGGAGAAGAAAGAAGATGTTGAACTACCAACCGTTACAGCGGAAGGAGCGGTTGCCGGGAGAGTTAGTCCCTCAATACGGATAAGTATAGAAAAGATACAGGCATTGCAGAACCTTGTAGAGGAACTAGCGATAGCAAAGATGAGCCTACTACAGATTGCATCAAAATATGCCAGCCATGAACTCAATGAGATAACCGCCACAATAGACCGACACACATCTGAATTACAAGACCGGGTAATGCAGATGCGCATGTTCCCTGTTGGATACCTATTTGACAAGTTTCCAAGAGCAGTACGAGATTTAAGCAAGAAAACAGGAAAGGAAGTGGATTTTATTGTATCTGGTAAGGAGATAGAACTTGATCGTCTTGTGCTTGATGAGATAAATGATGCAGTAATGCATCTGTTGCGTAATGCGGTAGATCATGGGATAGAGAAACCAGAAGACAGAAAGAATGCGGGTAAGGCGGACAAAGGCAAGGTTATATTGAGTGCAATAAGAGAAGGGAACCAGGTTGTTGTATCCGTTGAAGATGATGGCAGAGGGATAGTTATAGAAGAACTCAAAAAGGTAGCAGTGGAAAGGGAAATCATAACCCCGGAGGAGGCATCGATGATGAATGACGCGGAGGTTTATGAACTTCTGAGTGAGCCCGGGCTGAGCACGGCAAGAGAAATCACTGATATCTCAGGCAGAGGTGTCGGTTTTGATGTTGTGACATCAAAGGTCAAATCGCTGGGTGGAAGCGTAAGAATAAGATCAGAAAAAGGTAGAGGTACGAACATTGAATTGCATCTGCCTTTGACTATCGCAATTATTAAAGCATTACTTGTTGGCGTGGAAGACGAAAGATATGCCATCCCATTAGATTCTGTCAGGGAAATAGTAGCAGTTGGTGAAAAGGATTTGAAAAGCGTTGAAGGGAAAGAGATATTTGGATATAGAGAACACGTTCTGCCACTATTGATGCTGAAAAAGATCTTGGGCGTACCAGGAGACAAAGATAGTATAGGTCCGGTTGTGGTAGTGGAGAGAGCCGATAAATTCTTCGGCCTTATGGTTGGTAGACTCATAGGTCAGCAGGAGATAGTAGTCAAGTCATTGAGATTCAA
Source organism: uncultured ANME-1 euryarchaeote (assembly GCA_965195275.1). Classification (GTDB taxonomy): domain Archaea; phylum Halobacteriota; class Syntropharchaeia; order Alkanophagales; family Methanospirareceae; genus Methanophaga. The sequence goes on from CBDAFQ010000022.1 coordinate 6,081, forward strand.
AGGTAGGTCCGAGTTTGCTGGCGCTACAATACTCGGTGATGGCACTGTTGCACTCATCTTAGATGTGGGTGGATTGATGTCTGCTTAAAAATCCACCTATTTTTAAGCAGACAATGCAAAATGAAAAGTGAAAAAGCCAAAGTTCAATATCCATATCGTATATCTTGCTTTTTACTTCTGATATATTCCCTCCTTCACACTAACAGGCTTAAACAATTTCCTTGCCGCACCATATAGCATCTCTGTCTTCCCCAAAACGAAAAAGCCATCATTATTCAAGGCATTGTAGAACTCAATGTGCAGCCTTTCATGCATAGCCCTTGAAAAATATATGGACACGTTCCTACAAAAGATCACATCAAAATGTGCAAGCGGCTTACCAGAAATCAAATCATGCTTTTCAAATTTCACAAGCCCTTTTATCTTATCACTGACCCTATATTTCCCCTGATCAAAAACGAAATACTGTGACAAAGAATCTGCCCCAACATTCTTGACCTCATCAAAAGTATATTCGCCTTTCTTCGCTTTTGCCAGGCTAGCACCGTCAATATCAGTGCCATGAACAGAAATAATGACGTTTTCGGGGGTTGCACCTAAAAAATCGTACATCAATATTGCGATAGAATACGTTTCCTCTCCGGAAGCACACCCGGCACTCCAAATTCGTATTATCTTCTGCTTCTTCTTCCGCTTGTCCTGAATAAGTGAGGGTATAACGTTTTTTCTGAAATAGTCAAAAACCGAAGCGTCACGAAAGAACTCGGAAACGGTTATCGTGAATGCTGCCATCAGTTCATTGTATTCCATAGGGTCACTATTCAGAAGCTTTGCATAATCTCTGTATGAATACAAGTTGTTCGCTCTTAACCGAATGGCAAGTCTTCTTTTTATATACGTATCCCTATATTGGTTGCAATCAAATCCTTTATCTTTAAGTATCTGGCATTTTAGAACTTCAAAATCCCGGTCCTGATTGGAGATTAAATTTTCAGTCATGATTTTAGACCTATTAGTAAGGAATTGCTCAAATCATATAATTGTCGTGCTTTAGTGCAAAAAACATTCATCCACCCTTAGATGCTCAGCCCTAAACGACCGTCTATTACATATACGCTCTATCAGTTCACTTTCGTATGCCTTTTCTGTCACTTCGGGCACAAAATAAAACGTCTCTTTTCTCGCTCTATCCTTATTCAACTTCCCTTCTCTTATTATCGTTTCTCCATCTTTCAAAAGAAACGAGCAATTACCCAGCCGCTTCTCTAACTCTCTCCACCCTGTATTTTCATCCAGGTCATATATCGCAATATCCGCATCCGCACCAATACCCAAATGCCCTTTATTTTCTAACCCAAGCTGCCGTGCCGGATTCGTTCTCGTTATCTCTGCGAGCTCGTATAAAGAATACTCAACATCCGGTCTCAGCTCTTTTCTATTTCTACGACTCAACAACCACGCGAATAGCTTAGGATACGAAGAAAACATGCACCCGCTGGGGCTATCAGAAGAAAAAGCAATGTTAGAAGACGGTAGATATTCTAATGCATCCAATGCAAATCTCAGTGACTTATTATTCCCTTCTCTCTTCTCGTCTACTTCAGAAATTATCAACGGCTGCTCTAATCCGATATCCATGCTCACGAACTTTTCTGTTGCTGCCCCATAGCCAATCCGCATATTTACCGCTTCATCTTGATACGGACTAACAATGCCGAGATCAACAGCGCCACCCTTATTTAATATCTCTATCGCCGCTTCGTATCGCGCGTCATTATCTATGCCCGAGCCGATATGAGCCATGCCGAAGCCACGTAAAACACTTGTATCTTCGTCCAACAACTCAGGATATGTCCTCAACAGAATCTTCGGCTCCTCGACTAGGTCATAAAAGAATTTTAAGCATTTCGTAACGTCTATATCGCGATAAAAGAAACCTTTCTTTGCATATCTTACCCGTATATCGTATATTTTTATGCCTATGGACTTAGTGAGGTCCAAAAGAAGTGGCAGGGCGCTTTTCACACTCGCCTTATCCCCTTCTCTTATCTCTTTATCTATATCATACAAGCTTAGAACAAGGAGTGCTGAAGTGTCCACCAGGGGTATACTGCTGAGTTCGTGATGCACGTAACTCGCGGTATTCAAGGTCATTAACGGCTCGTTCACATGCGTATACCCCATCACGGCATAAATATAGCCTATCTCACCCACAGTGGGGAAGCCAAACGTGAATCGCGCTAAGTTCAAGCCATAAGTTGCCACATGACTGTGCACGTCTATCCCGCCTGCCATTACCGTCTTGTCCGTAGCATCTATTATC
>CBDAFQ010000023.1:0-13183 GCA_965195275.1 uncultured ANME-1 euryarchaeote
TAATTATTGACACAGATTAACACAACACTTTTTCTTTTTTACAAAAAGAAAATTTAGCATGTGCTAAAAGAAAAACACAAATGTTCTTTTGGTAAAGCTTTTCTTTTTAAGAAAAGGTTTGTGTAAATCTGCGTCCTAAATTAAATTTATTTATGGGTAGAAGTTATACGTTATATACAACCAAAAAGCAGATACTGTGTGTGTGATATATAATGACAAAATTCTACGAAGTAAGAAAGAGAGACGGTGCAGCGAGGATAGGGCAATTACAGCTAAGTGAAGTCACACAAACACCGCTAATGCTCACGGTAGAGCATGCGGAAGAACTCAAAGAGCTAATTGCGGAAGATTCGAACTTTAACGATTTAGCGTCGGACGAGACATGGAACGCACCACGCGGTGCGGTCCTTCTGCCCGAAGTACATCCACTGTTCTCCAAGAATGAAGCCCCTAGGTCTGCCGACTTCTTCGTGCTCGCATTCGCATCTAACATGCTCAACAGCCCACGGGATTTCGTGCACCGAATTATTAATGCGCGGAACACAATACCGCCGGATGTTGCGTTGTGGGTTCCGGCAATAGCGACCGCGGAAAATGCAGCATTACTGTTTTATCTGGGTGTGGACATAATTGACAATCTGAATGCAGTAATAAAAGGTTATCAGGGCATTTATCAGATGGAAGAAGGCGAGCTAAGCCTGAGTGAATTGGAAGAATTGCCATGCAATTGTACCGTTTGCTCATCTCTCAGTATCGAGGAGCTAAGAGGAAGAGAGGAACGAGCACAGTTGATCGCGAAGCATAACGAGCTGCTGCTGGCAAAGGAAGTGAAAAAGGTAACGGCGCGTATAAGAACCGGCAATCTGCGTGAGTACGTAGAGATGAGGGCACGAGCGTCAACATTTTTGACCGCAGTGTTGAGAATCATGGACTTTAATGAAGAAAAATATTTCGAGCTCAGAACGCCTGTTGCGCGAAAACAATGTATGATTGCAAATACAATGGAATCGTTAAAACGAATAGAAGTGAAGCGGTTTGCGAACCGTATTATAGAGCGATACGAACCGCCGGTCCGGCAGATTTTACTGCTATTGCCTTGCTCTGCGCGAAAACCATACTCTAAGTCACGATCACATAAGAAGTTCATAGATGCAATTGGCGCGTATAGAGGGTGCATACATGAGTTGATTTTAACTTCTCCACTGGGCGTTGTGCCACGAGAGCTTGAAGTGGTTTATCCTGCAGCGTTCTATGACATCCCCGTAACAGGATACTGGGATTTAGAGGAGCAAGAATGGGTTGCTTCATGCTTGCGTGCATACCTTAACCGTAATATCGGAAAATACGAGCTGGTAGTTGCACATCTTGGTGGTGCATATAAAGATATATGTTCAAGCGTTGCGGACGATATGGGCATAGAAATCAGGTACACATGCGAAGAAGACGAAAATGCCACATCAAGAAAAGCATTGGACCGGCTGAGAGCAGAGATAGCAGCGTTAGGTTCCGAGAGCCAATTGGGATTTGAACAGAAATCGAGCGTAATAAGGGCTATTGCTGATTATCAGTTTGGCATCGGTGCGGGACGCGAGCTTGTAACGCAAAGAGAAGGCGAACGAATAAAAATAACGGGGAAGTTCCCGTTATACAAACTCAGTGTGGACGGAGAAGTCATCGCGCGAATCGTGCCGGAATACGGTAGTTTAGCACTTTCGATTACCGGTGCACACCGAATCTCGAATATGCTTACTTCTTACACGGTGGAAATAGGTGATTTTATTCCTAAAGGTTCGGTATTGGCGCCTGGAGTGGTAAATGCAAACGAACAAATAAGGGTGAATGATGAAGTTATATTCTGTGGTGCAAAAGCATTTGGCGTTGGTAGAGCAAAAATGAGCGGGTGGGAGATGGTAGAATCTCGTAGGGGTGCGGCCGTGCAGGTGCGGGCGGTAGAAGAAACCAAATAATTGGTATTTGTGAAATTGAGCATGTTCCTCACCCCCTATTTATTGACCTTTGACCACTTCCAAACATAATAGCAACCAATGAAAGTAAACAGCAAAGATACAATACCTGCGAAATAGAAAACGGCATTTATCCCTGCATAATCCATCACCACACCAGACATTAAAGGAGCAATTATTATACCGACACTTATTGTACTACTAAATATACCCATCCAGGAGCCAATCCCCACCTTTTTACCTATCAGTACGGCGATATCTGTTGTAACAGGCATTGATATTGCTGCACCAATACCTATAAGAACATTGACAAGTAAAAGGGTAATGAGATCATTACATAGGGGTACCATAAATAATACAATTGTACCAATAAACGAGCCAATAATAATCTGCAGCAGCCTCTTATACTTACTCAACTTATCCGCTACATTACCAAAGTAAGGCTGTAAGATACCAGTAAAGAATATGCCAACAAAAATGATTAATCCTACCTGAGCGGCATTGATATTGAACTCTGAGGCAAGCGAAGGCAAAAATGACATGAGTACCGCAGTCCTAAAAGCAGTGATAAGAGTTATAAGAAGGATTATTTTTGTGGCATCGTGTTTGATGATGCTTTTTAAAGACTCATGTTCTTCTGTTTTACTCGCATTGGGATTCTTTACTTCAGGCAAGAAAGGTAACACAAGCAAAAATGCTAATGCGCTGATACCAGACATTATATAAAATACAGATGCCTCTCCAAATGCGTGCCAGAGAATACCACCAAAAAGAGGTCCCGCTGCCAGTCCCAGGTAAAAAACCATATTAAATATGCCCATAGTTTTGCCTTCTTTTCCTTCCTGGGCAATCTCTCCTGCGTATGCCAGGGCAACGGGAATAACCATTCCTGCAGCCAGACCATGCAACAATCGTACTGCTGTGAGTGTATATACCGTATGGGCTGGGAGATAAAGGAGAGAAATCACGGCAAGAAGCAGCAGCCCTAATGCGATGAAAATCCTTCTCCCATATTTATCTGATAATCCACCCATAATCGGCATAATAATCGCACGGGAAATAGCATAGCCTGAAAATATCATGCCTACCCAAAAACCAGTGGCTCCAAGATCCTCTGCTAAGCTTGGCAATAGGGGAGAGAGTATTCCTAATCCTAATATCGCAGCAAATATAGAAAAGAACAAGGTAAACAATGACCGCTTTTCCATACCCTTGCATCAAACTTTGCAGTATAAAAAGGTTTCGGTCAATCCACGGGGCTTAAGCTTTTTATAGTCTAAAGTTCAGGTTACTTTATTATATATCTCATTCTAATGCGGTCAAGATGAACAGTGACATAACTACGGAAGAGGCAAAGAGTATAGATATAGAAGAACTATTAAAAAAACTGTCAGCCGATAAAAAGGGACTTTCCGCTTCGGAATCAAAAGACCGACTCCAAAAGTATGGTTATAACGAAATCACGGAAAAAAAGGAAAGTCGGGTGCTCAAACTTCTGGGCTATTTCTGGGGACCGATTCCCTGGATGATCGAGGTTGCAGCCGTTCTGTGTGTAATTATTCACCACTGGGAAGATTTCTATGTCATATTCGCACTGCTGCTGTTAAACGCGGTGATTGGATTTTGGCAGGAAAACAAGGCAGACAATGCCATTGAGTTATTAAAACAAAAACTGGCACTGCAAGCGCGGGTATTGCGTGATGGTAAATGGTCAGAAGTGCCTGCACGGGAACTTGTTCCGGGAGATATTGTACGTGTGCGCCTGGGTGATATTGTCCCAGCCGATGTAAAACTCTCAGATGGCGATTACTTGCAGGTAGATGAATCCGCACTGACTGGCGAATCCCTGCCCGTGGAAAAGCACCTTTCCGATGTTGCTTACTCCGGGGCAGTTGTTCGGCAGGGGGAAATGAATGCGCTGGTAGTTGCCACCGGGATGAACAGTTATTTCGGGAAGACCGCCAAGCTGGTAGCGGAAGCCAAGACCCAAAGTCATATCCAGAAGGTCATCATAAAAATCGGGAATTACCTGATTTATCTTGCTATCGCAATGGTAGCGCTCATTTTCGTTGCAGCATTTATTCGTGGCGAGAGCTTTCCGGAAACCCTTAAGTTTGCGCTTGTTCTTCTCATTGCCGCGATACCAGTAGCATTGCCTGCGGTACTATCCGTTTCTATGGCAGTTGGTGCGGTAAACCTGGCGAAAAAGAAAGCAATCGTTAGCAAACTGGCGGCAATTGAAGAGATAGCTGGCATGGACATCCTGTGTTCAGATAAAACAGGCACCCTTACAAAAAATGAGCTGACCCTGGCTGATGTGGTGCATTTCGCAGAATTTACGGATAACGATGTGCTGCTCTATGCCACGCTGTCGTCCCGGGCGGAAGACAAGGACCCCATTGATGATGCAATAATCACAAAAACTCAGCAGGTACTTCCAGAAGCACCGCGTAGCTATAAGGCAATCGAATTTAAACCCTTTGATCCTGTTTCAAAACGCACGGAAGCTACGGTAGAAAGTGCTGACGGTAACCGTTTCAAAGTAACTAAGGGTGCACCTCAGGTTATCTTGTCACTTGCCGTTGATAAAGAGAGTGTTCAAGCTAAGGTGGAGGAAGGCGTAAACGCGTTCGCAGCCAAAGGGTATCGCACAATTGGAGTAGCTATGACGGATGCGAAGGAAAATTGGCAATTTGTCGGGCTTATTCCTCTTTACGATCCGCCTCGCGAGGATTCAAAGCAAACCATCGAGACAGCACAGTCCATGGGTGTGGACGTCAAAATGGTCACGGGAGACCATACAGCCATTGCAAAGGAAGTAGGACGGCTGGTGGACCTGGGCACCAATATAGTGCCCGCAGCCACATTGCTGGATAAATCCGACAGCGAAGCCGAGCGTATGGTAGAAGATGCCGATGGGTTTGCCCAGGTTTTCCCTGAACATAAGTACCGTATTGTCGAACTGCTACAGAAAAAACAGCATATCGTTGGTATGACCGGGGATGGTGTCAATGACGCACCCGCACTAAAAAAAGCAGATGCAGGCATTGCTGTTTCTGGTGCCACGGATGCCGCGAGATCAGCGGCTGACATTGTTCTTACCAGCCCAGGGCTTTCAGTGATTATTGACGCCATCAAGGAAAGCCGCAAAATATTCCAGCGTATGAACAGCTATGCCATTTACCGTATCGCAGAGACAATGCGAGTGTTGTTCTTCATCACGCTTTCCATACTTATTTTTAACTTTTATCCCGTGACTGCGCTAATGATTGTTTTGATAGCACTGTTAAACGATGCCCCTATTATGACAATAGCCTATGACAATGTTCGATATCACAATGAGCCGGAGAAATGGGATATGCGGATGGTTTTAGCCATGGCTACTCTGTTAGGGGTAATTGGTGTTATCTTTTCATTTGGACTATTATTATATGCGGAGGAAGTTTTGCATCTCCCGAGGGAAATAATACAGCCTTTTATATTCCTGAAACTTGCGGTTGCAGGGCACTTAACCATATTCCTAAGTCGTACCCGCGGGCATTTCTGGTCTATTAGACCAGGAAGCGCTCTGCTCTGGTCTGCCGTGGGTACCAAGCTATTGGCGACACTGATAGTCGTATATGGGTTCCTTGTCCCAGCTATTGGTTGGGAGCTCGCCTTGCTTGTTTGGGGATGGGCTTTGGTCGAGTTCGTGGTGACGGACTTCATAAAAGTCCCGGTATTCAAGAGATTTTAGATGCCTCGAATTTAGAGTTTTTAAAGCATGTATTTTTTAAAAAAAATAGGCAGGAAGATTCAAGTTTAGTCAGAACGGGGGTGGTGCCAAAGTGTTTTCAAACCTGGAAACGGTACTAAAAGAACTTGGAAGCATTTTTGTTATGCTTGGAGTCCTCATGTTCTCATTGCTCGTGGTCGCTTATGCCTTCGGTGAGCTTTATGTGCTAACACCTTTATTACTCACCGCCTTTATAGCCATAGCCTTTGGATTATCGCTTAGATATTCTTTCAGGCATGCAAAAGAGCCGGAGTTTAAACACGCTATGGTATGTGTGGCATTGGTGTGGCTGGTCATTCCCGCACTCAGCTCGCTCCTTTTCATTATGATAGAAGATATGAGTCCGTTGGATTCTTTCTTTGAAGCGATGTCCGGCTGGACGGGTATCGGTTTGACGATGATTGCGCATCCTTCCTCGCTTACACACACGATGCAGTTCTGGAGAAGTCTAATGCAGTGGGTAGGCGGCGTAGGTGTGATTGTTTTGATGCTCTCTATTCTGGCACATCCAGGAACAGGGACATTCGCATTGTATAAAGCAGAAGCGAGAGTGGAAAAAATAAAATCGAGCGTTATATCTACTGTGAGGATGACCTGGTGGATCTATCTCATTTTAACCTCTTTTGGCATACTTTTATTCTTCTTCGCCGGCATGAAGCCATGGGAAGCGATAAACCATGCAATGACCGCCATAGGGACTGGAGGATTCACAATAACAGACAAAAGCATGGCTGGCTATAACAACTCTCTTATCGAATTGGCAGTCATTCCGGTGATGATTTTAGGCGCTTTACCGTTTTTACTGTATTATAAGGTACTAAAAGGAAATTTCAAAGCGTTTTTCATTGTATATAAAGTATAACTTCTACCTATTTAGGACGCAGATTTACACGGATTTACACGGATTTAATTTTTTCTGCGTTAATCAGTGTTAATCTGTGTCAACAATTAATTTTAGTTGGATATTATGCTTTCTTGAAGACATGCAATGTAGAGCTTTTATAGTTATTTTGTTTATCCTACTCTTTTCTCTATTTGCCATTAATTACTCATTATACGGTAATGTTTTTAGCTGCCTCCGTTATTCATCTTTTCAGCTTATATCCGGACTGACTTGCACGGGGTTCCAGACCACAAGTGTGCACGAATGGTCAGGGACTGGACTGCTTATCGTGTGTATGAGTATGATAATAGGTGGGGGAGCAGGATCCACGGCAGGTGGGGTGAAACTAATAAGAGCAGCAATAGCATATAAAGGGATAAGATGGTCATTACGGAAGAATTTTTTGCCGCCAAGAGCATTAATGCCGCTCAAATTTGGTAATCGGATATTAGAAAGGGAAGAAATAGTTAAAATAGTCGCAGACACGAGTTTGATTATCCTCCTCTGGCTTCTATTCTTGTTTGTAGGGATATGTGTGTTGTCGTTAGTGGTAGGTTCACAATTTCAGTTGGGTGACGTCATATTTGAAGTCGCTTCTGCGCAAGGGAATGTCGGGTTGTCTACCGGGATAACAAACGCAGGGATGTCTTGCATTGGGAAAGTAATGCTGATATTAAACATGTGGATAGGTCGTCTGGAGATAATCCCTGTTTTGATGCTTCTTAGGGTTCTTGTTAAAGGGTTTGAGCATATATAGAAAATGTTGAAATCACGAAAGTGTACAAATGGGCACCAATTTGTCGAAAATTAAAATTATCTTTCATAGATGACATGCTTTAATATCAAGATTTTCAATGTATCAGGGATAAAGAATGGCGGAGATGGTAGAGCATAGCACAAAAGAGCGGAAATACCTACAGAGATGGGTGCTCTTGAGTATACTAATAGGGATAGTGGCAGGATTTGGAGCTTTTGCCTTTTATCTGCTGCTACAACTTATGACTGATTTTTTCCTTGGTTATCTCGCCGGATTTCAGCCCACGCCACCGGCTGGTGAGCAGGATGTCCCATACATTTCGCTACCTACTGCACCATTCCGTTTATGGGTGCTTGCACTGATGCCCGCACTTGGTGGACTTATAGTCGGCTTGATTATCTACTCTTTTGCACCGGAGGCGGAGGGGCATGGAACAGATGCGATAATAGATGCATTTCACAACAAAAAAGGGGTGATAAGAAAAAGAGTGCCTCTGATCAAGGCAATCGCTTCTGCCATCACCATAGGCTCAGGCGGAAGTGCAGGGAGAGAGGGGCCAATTGCACAGATAGGTGGCGGATTCGGCTCGTTCTTAGGTACTAAGTTGAAGCTAGGCGAGAGAGAGACCAGAATGATGATGGTTTGCGGTGCTGCTGCGGGCATCGGAGCCATGTTTAAAGCACCGCTTGGAAGTGCTTTGTTTGGGACGGAAGTATTATATAAACGTGATTTTGAGATGGAATCCCTGATTCCCGCGATCGTCTCTTCGGTCGTTGCATATGCTGTATTCTGCTCTATTCCGTCTATTGGTTGGCATCCTATATTTGATACTCCGTCTTATACCTTCACACATCCAAAAGAGCTGATTTTCTTTGCTGTATTGGGTATTGCTTGCACAGCCTTAGGTATTTTCTATATTAAAGTATTCTATGCGACAAGAGCATTTTTCAAGAGATTAGCGATACCGAATCATATAAAACCTGCTATTGGTGGTGCGTTGGTCGGTATATTCGTATTAGTAATTGGCTACTTCGAACCACAGGCGTTGGATGGGATACTTGGCATGGGATACGGCACCGTTCAGACAGCAATAGACATGGAATTGCCACTTCCGGAATTGATAGAACTAATGATTATCGTTGCTATTGCAAAGATATTTACCACCTCGTTTACCATAGGTTCAGGCGGAAGTGGCGGTGTTTTTGCACCTTCATTAGTTATAGGGGCGATGCTAGGTGGGGTGTTTGGTGGGATATCTCACTTTTTCTTCCCCGAGATAATAACAGAGACAACGATGTCCGTTTTTGTGGTTGTAGGAATGGCAGCTTTTTTTGCAGGCGCTGCGAAGGTACCTATTGCAGCAATATTGATGATCTCTGAAATGGCGGGTAGTTACAGTCTGCTGGTGCCTTTGATGCTCACTTCGGTAGTAGCTTATGCGCTTTCCGGTGGATGGACGATATACGAGAAACAAGTAAAAACGAGAAAGGAATCGCCAGCACATAGACGTGAATTCATGGTGGATTTACTCGAAGGGATAAGGGTAAAAGATGCGTATATAGAGGATGTGCAGACCATTTCGGCTGATACAACAGTGAAAGAAGCACTTTATTTCGTTGATAGAACCGGACATATCGCCTATCCGGTCGTGGATAAAGAGGGTAGGATGGTAGGAATAACGTCCTTAATGGACTTGGAAAAGCAAAGAGAAGAAGGGTCTGTTTATCGAAAGGTAAGCCTAATGTGCACGAAGGAAGTGATCGTAGCATATCCAGACGAGTTTCTGGAAGAGGCACTGCATAAAATGGACATATACCATGTGGGTAGATTGCCAGTAGTAAAAGGGCAAAGTGAAGAAGAGAATAAAGAACTAGTAGGAATAATAAGCAGAGCGGACATAATAAGGGAGCACTGCCGCAGGTGGTCGCTTATTAAAGGTGGGTCGTCATTGTGACTGCAACATTTATATTGCAGAAGGTACATCTCCTTATTGTATTCAATTTTATGAAAGGTGTAAAATATAGGTAAAAGGAAAGATGACAATAAAGGAAGAGTTACCGCCTGGAGAAGTGCCGCCAGAGGAGGTCCAAGAAGCAAATGCTATTGTTTCCTTTACTTTCTCTGACATGTTCAAATCAATCTTAGGCCCTCGTGGCTCGAAGAAACTGATCACCAGTGGAGCGACAAAAATAGATGCCGCAGACCTTGTAACCAGTAATGCATACAGCATAGTAAAAGAATTAGAATATAAGCATCCGGCTGCTGATATATTGATTAACGCTGGGTTAACCCAGGGTGAGCGAGTCGGCGATGGCGTATCTACTGTTATGGCGCTGATAGGTGAGTTTGTCTGGCGTGGCTATGAACTGAAAAAGTTGGGCATACATCAAAATGTGATTATAAGTGGCTATGCTATGGCCTTGGAGCGTGCAAAAGAGATCCTTAATGAGCTCGCTTCTACGGTGAACATAACCGATAGCGATGTTTATTTGAAGCAAGTGGCGAAGACTGCCTTGAAGAGAAGTGCTTACGGTGGCGAGGATAATTTAGCTGATGCAGTAGTGAAAAGCATAAAGCGGTTGAGCGAAAGTGGCGAAATAGATGTGGACGATGTCGCAATAGAGACAAAGAAAGGCGGAAGAGTAGTAGATACGCGATTTTACGAAGGCGTTGTTATAGATCGGGATATTCTGGATGCGCTTCCAACAGAGAAGGAGAATGCAAAGGTGGCTTTACTTGATTTCCCTATAGAGCATAAAGAGCCAAAAGTAAAGGGTAGGAAGGAGCTAAAAACCGGTACTGCCGCAAGGGAGCGAAGTAGCGCGGGCGACACAGTCGGCGCACTCGATTTTCATGTTAAACTATCAAAGCCGTCTCATTTCAAGGAGTTCCGGGATGCAAGAACAAAGCTTTTCGATGATCTTATAGACTCTGTAATAGCGGCAGGTGCAGATGTGTATTGCTGTCGGTGGGGCGTGGATGACGATGCGCTGGATAAGTTCCGCCGAGCGGGCGTAATGCTAATAAAGAGGGTGAAGTTAACGGACTTGAAGCGGTTGGAGAAATCAACAGCCGGGAAAATAGTACAAGACGTAAGTGATTTGGATGCGAGCAAATTTGGCTTTGCCGGCAAGGTGGTACAGCGACCGGTGGGTGGCGATAAACACGTCTTTTTCGAGCAATGCCCGTATACAAAGTCATCCACGATAATTATAAGAGGTGCATTTCTTCGGATTCTAGAGGGTATGGTAGGCGATATAAAGAGCGCTTTGTACGCGGTTTCGCTCTTATTTGACGATAATAGAGTGGTGCCAGGAGGCGGTGCGGTGGAGACAGAATGCGCCGCACAGTTAAGGAAATTCGCAATGAGTATAGCACGCAAGGAGCAAATGGTAGTAGATGCTTTTGCGGACGCTTTGGAGTCTATACCGCGGGCGATAGCGAAGAATAGTGGGATGGACCAGATTGATACGCTTGCAGAGCTAAGAGCTGAGCACAATGCAGGTAATATTAATCTGGGGATTTCTGGTATGGACAAGAAAGTTAAGGACATGATGGATGAGGGGATAATAGATCCAATGCAGGTGAAATTGCAGGCTATTATCACTGCTACCGGTGCTGCGATCGGAATGATAAGAATAGATGATTTGCATATAGCAAAGAACGCAGTGACGGAAGAGGCGAATAATCCGGAAGCTCAGATCGCCGGCAGAACGCGAGATCTGATAGAAACAGAGCAGCAGTCTTCGGGTTTCCAAATGTCCGGTGGGCGATTGAAATACGGTAGAACGGGCGAGAAACATCCGAAGTCCGTATATAGGAAGGATTGACCGTCGCCCGCTATACGGTCTGTAAAGTATAACTTCTGCCTATAAATTTAATTTAGGACGCAGATTTACATGGATTTGATTTTTTTCTGTTGGGCGGGCTGCCTATTTTTAACGGCATTGCTCGTTTCATCATATTTTTTGGTAAAGCTTTTTGCTTGCAAAAAGGTTTGTGTTAATCTGTGTCAATAATTAATTTTAGGTGAATATTATGCTTTCTTGCCGCGGAGATCGCCGAGGACGCAGAACAGTGCCTCTCTTTTATTACCTACCGCAAATCCACTATCTCCGATACCTCCGGCCCCGTTGAGATTAACTTTACTGGTACTCGTGTGTCATGCTCAACCTTAGCAACAAAATCCTTCACCTCTTTGCTCAACTCTTCGTATTCCGTAGCACCTTTGCATGACGGGTCTAACCGATCCACGCCGCTTAATGCCACTATGGTCGCACCATTTATCATCGCCGAGTAAGCAGCCATCTCAGCATCCCACTCGCCTATCCGCCTCTTCCGCTTTGTAACGGTGCCGTACTCTTCGATATGCAACTCAGCCGCCCTTTCTTCTTTCATCTGCGTTCCAAATGGACCTTCGCCCACTCGCGTTGGAAATGACTTGAATACAACTATTACATCATCTACTCGTGTAGGTCCAATGCCCACATCAGCCGCCATCTGAGATGCGGTCGTGTCTTTAGATGTAACGAATGGATAAGTCCCATAGAGCAAAGAGATACCAAATCCTTGCGTCCCTTCTATCAACACGCCTTTACCATGGTCAAGCGCCGTGTTTATCTCCATAGGCACATCACAAATGAATTCTGCCAGCTCTTTTTCGTCTTTCGCCTGTCTCGCCGTTCGATACGCTCTTGCTGCATTCGCAGGCCCACAGCCACTGCCCGTGGATCCAATTTTGTTCTTCAGGTTGCTATCTTTTTGGTCCTCATCGATATGTTTCTGTTCTATTATTACGCTTCTTCTATCTACTCCTACTCGCCCCTTTAACCCGAAGGAAGATACTTCCTCTTTTAGCACACTAGGATTAACCAATACGCCAGCACCGATAAGAAGCCGTGCAGGTTCATATATGAACCCTGAAGGCACCATCCTCAAAGCATATTTCTTGTCTTCTACTACAACCGTATGCCCTGCATTGGGGCCTACACCGCCTCTCGCTACCACTTCCGGCTTGTCATGTCTTGCAAGATACGCGATTATCTTGCCTTTTCCTTCATCACCAAAAAATCCCCCTACTAATATTGTTGATGGCATGGTTATTACAAACCTTCTCTTAGAAAGAAAAGCTTTAGCAAAAGGACATAAAAGTTCTTCAATCAATTACCCATTATCAGTTACGTATTACGAATTGAATGTTGCATTTGATCTCCAAGCTTCAAGCTCAGTTTGAAAACGTTACCGGGACAAAATTCGTGTTTTTCGATTTACAAAACTTTTAAGGAAAGTTTTATCAACAACCTTTTAGAAAAAATTTGACCAAAAACGCTTTGCGGCTTCGCAATCCGTGGGGCATGGCTGGGAAGTGGTGGAGAAGTATATATTGGGAGAGAAGAGTTACGAGAAGACAGATACTGTAAGAGGGAAAGGAGAGCTTTATAGTTATGATGAAACATGGGCTATGCCGGTAGTTGTGATAGCTAAGGCGAAGGGAAAGACTCACAAAACAGGTTATATAACGCTTCATATCAAACTTTTTAAGGGTGGGGGGTGTACATCTCAAAAATATGTGTAGAAGCATTAAAGGGGTATGGTCCCAAATTTTATCTGCTTTTAGCAAAGGTTTAAGTATACACCAAGTATAGTACTAATTAAAGTCAATTATGGGACAGCCTCTTAAGTACGGGGTATAGTGACTAAGAGGATCCGAGGACATGAACTTAAAGAACGTCAGGCGAAATTGAACGTAAAAAGGAAAGGAGGAACTATGAAAAAGAAAGGTATCGCAGCATTTGGAGATTTGG
>CBDAFQ010000024.1:0-22220 GCA_965195275.1 uncultured ANME-1 euryarchaeote
GTTACCAGACTGGGTGCAAGGTTCAGTTCTGAGGTGGTGGCTAACCCTTCCTCAGGTTGGATTTTCACCAAACTGGATATCATAGTCTTTCTCGGCGCACTTGGTAAAGCTTTTCTTTTTAAGAAAAGGTTTGTGTAAATCCGTGTAAATCTGCGTCCTAAATTAAATTTATCGGTAGAAGCTATACTTTATTTATATACAATTAGAAAACTATAAATGACGGTCGAAGAGGAGATCAAGAATGTAGAGGACGAAATATGGAAAACAGCATATAATAAGGCAACTTCTCATCATGTCGGACGGCTAAAAGCGAAACTCGCTAGACTAAAGGATGACCTGCAAAAACGGGCAACTGCAAAATCATCAAGCAAAGGAAAAGGCTATTCAGTAAAAAAATCGGGGCATGCTACTATCGTGCTGGTTGGGTTCCCTTCGGTTGGTAAGTCAACACTGCTCAACAGTCTTACCGGTACCAGCGCCGAGGTGGCTGCCTATGAATTCACTACCCTCTATGTTATCCCCGGTACACTCATATACAAAGGGGCACAATTGCAATTCCTTGATGTCCCTGGGCTCATCCAGGGCGCAGCAGCAGGACGAGGACATGGCAAAGAGGTTATTTCGGTGATGCGAAACGCGGATCTAATCCTCATCCTTGTAGATGTATTCCAGCAGCAGCAATATGATATACTACTAAAAGAGTTATATGATGCGGGCATTCGAATTAATGCTAACCCGCCATTAGTAGCCATACGCAAAGCGAGTAGAGGTGGAATTATAATAAACCGCACAGTTGATCTCGATTATGATGATAAAGTAATCCGAGCAGTATTAGCCGAATACCGAATACACAATGGGGAAGTGCTTATACGAGAACGGATCACAATCGATGAACTCATTGATGCGGTTCTCGGAAACCGTAAATACGTCCGTGCACTTACAGTAATAAACAAGACGGATCTGGCAGATTCCGAGACGCTTCTGACGTGCATGGCTCGATTCCCGGATGCAGTCCCAATCTCTGCTGCAGTTGGCATAAATATGGATGTGCTAAAAGATAAGATTTACAACGAATTAGGCTTCATGCGCATTTATATGAAGCCGCCGGGTGCGTCTCCGGACATGGACAATCCACTGGTCATAAGAAGAGATTCTACGATTACTGATGTCTGTTCTACAATACATCGCGATTTCGTTGACCGATTCCGATATGCACGCATCTGGGGCAAATCAGTGAAGTATGGGGGGCAGCGTGTGGGTCTTTCGCATGTGCTTGAAGAGGGGGATGTGTTGAGTTTTGTGATTCGGAAGCTTTAAATAAACCTTTTCTTAGAAAGAAAAGCTTTACCAAAAGAAGTTTTAGTAGCGTATATGATAAGAAAGGGAGGGGTCTTTAAATAAGTAGGTTATAGAATAGAGTTAAAAGGCATGATCAGAAGTAATATGAAGGGGGTGCTTTTTTGCGTGTTGGCTCTGCTGGTCCTGTTTTCATTTACGAATAACGTCTTCGCAGATGACGTAGATGACCTGTTAAGCAAGTGCGAAATTGCACCCAATCCAAAACCCTCTGCGATGGTGTATGAATACGAACTCAGTCCGGAGACTTTAATGCCCGGCGATGTAGCTGTGCTTACAATAACGCTTAAGAATATGCAAGATAAGCCAATAGAAAAGGATGTAGATATAAAAAGCGATATAAAAGGTACTTCCGGTTACACTGTTGACATTGACGCCGAGACACGTTTCACAATGGACGCATACATAAAAGAAGCTCATATCGTTGAACGCGCATTTGAAGTCGAGAATAGGTATACCTCTGCCGGTGTAATAGGTCCGAACGAAAAAATTAACCTGCCATTTAAGATAACAGCGCCGTTGAAAGAAGGGCTATATATGCTAAAGTTCGTTGCGGACATCGAGGATATGGCAGGTAAAGGGTGCAAAGGTATCCACTATTTTATTCCGGTGGTGGTTTCTGGCACAGTGAACATATTGCCGCAGGACGTATCTGAGAACGAAGTCAGGTTAGAGGTGATAAATGAAGGGCTATCGGATGTTGCCTGTGTCTATGTTGTCGCGGTGGTTTCAAATGCAGAGGGCGTAGAAAACCCGCCGGAAAGGATGTATTTGGGCTCTATAAAGTCAGGTGAGTCTGCTATTGCTGCGTTTGAAGTAAATAATAAGGAGATGAGCAGAGCGGTTTTCAAGGCGGTTTTTAAGCACGGGATAAATAAACATGAATCAAATCAGGTATGCGTGATAATACCATCTTCCGGAGAGGAGAGAGAAAAAGGGGAAACTATATGGAAAGAGCAATCTTTTAGCACTCCAACGCCAACTCAGGCATCATCTCCCGGTTCGACACAACCATTAAGAATACCAGGATTTGTTGCTGCTGTCGCATTTGCCGGACTACTTGTGGTAACATTGGCTTTGGCACGGGAGAGAAGAAGGGGCGGTACCGGTGAAAAATAAAGTTATAGCAATTAAAATTAATTATTTGTTGACACAGATTAACGCAGAAGAAATCAAATCCGTGTAAATCCGTGTAAATCTGCGTCCTAAATTAAGTAGGTAGAAGTTATACTTTATTTTATATAGCACAAGCACCAAAATTCTAATATCTGAGCTTCTATTAACGGCCTGCACACTCGTCCATTTCCGCCAGGAAAGCGTTAGCATGCTCACTCAAGCCCTTTGCCTGTTCGTTCATCTTATCGAGTGTGTTGATGGCACCGGCAACTAATATCCGCAAAATCTGATAGTTCTCATCCCATGATAATAACCGTTTCATGTTCTCCTCCCCTATTTCATGATACCATTCATCATGACGCCAGATGAGTATCGCACCCAAGATGCTAACGGCCTCCTCTAACTTCAGGTCCTCTAATTGAGATAGTTTGAGTAGCAATTCCTCTATAATGAACCCAAAAGGATCCTTGACGGCAGGTAAATCTTCCAACGATAACGGGACATGTTTCATAATCGCTGGCAGAGCCATAAATAGCTCTGATGTGCGCACACGTCCACGGAAATATGCAATGATAGTCCCTTTCGGAGTCGCAGCGTAGATTTCCGCACCCCTCTTCCCTTCGCCAATCTTGTGTACGACATGAGCTTTCACCATTTTTGGGAGATTCCTCAGAACTGTTGGATAAGGTATGGCCGTACCTTTTGCTATAGCATACTTGCTGGCCTGTCCGCCCTTGATAAGGAATTCGAGAATAGCATCCGTGTATTCAGATCGCGCTATTTTCATGATATGTTCTTTTGTTAGTGAATATGAACATAAAAGGATATGTTTATATATGCATTTTAGCTACTTACTGATAGACATGGTCAGACTAAGCGTGAAAAAGGTTCTGTTGATTGTGGTTTGTCTAGTAATTATCGGGGCGAGTTTTGCTCTGCTTATGCAACAACCGGAGTCGCAACGGCCAGTTAGGGTGATCATGGGCCCCTTTTTCGCTCATTACATACTCTGTTATCCGCTGGAGAACGAGTTTGTAAAACCTACGATTGGAGTGGAAATTGAGACGACTCACAACTTCAATGAACACCTGATGGCAGGTGGTGGAGATATGGGTGAGATGTCAACAGCAGCCTTCGCTATCGCTTATGATAAGGGCATCCCATTGAAGGCTGTGAGTATTTTCGTCTCCCATCACGGTCTGGAAAGAGGAGAAGGTGTAGCCATAGTATTCGCGAGGAATGAGAGTGACATTCATATGCCAGAGGACCTTGTGGGGAAGAAAGTGGGTGTTCCAGGTCTTAAAACCACCACCACAACCATTTTCTTGGGGATGCTGAAGCGGAAATATGGTATAGAAGAAGAGGAGCTAGAACTCATAGATAAAGCACCCCCTATGCTCCCTACGCTCTTAGATAAGGGCGATATCGATGCCGCTTTAATGCTCGGCGATGTATCCGTAAAGACATATTATAGCAATAAATACAATGAGGTGTGGAATGTGGATGAGGCATTCAAGCAGGAGTATGGTGAATATCCACCTGCTTCACTGCTCGTAGTCAATGCCGAGTTCTTGGAGAAGCACAAAGACCGGGCAGAAGACGCAATAGACACGCTCATACAGTCGAAGTCTTATGGTGAGGCGCATATAGAAGAGATATGTGAGTGGTATGCCAAGAAATTCGGTGGCGATGCGGAATATTACAAGAAGGCTTACTACAATCATTATGCTATATTCCTCACACCAATCACAGATGAAAACCGAGAGGCTGTTATGACCATCTTCGAGTTTACAAAAGATCGAGACATCATAACAGAAGTTCCAGACCCAGCGAATGCATTTGTAAGTATATGACTGACGATGAGAGCAAAAATATTTTATTCCGTTTTCGCTATATCTGCCTTTTTGGTTCTCTGGTTTGTCATTTCAGGATATTACAATTCGCCATTGTTTCCGGGTCCTGTGGAGACAGTATATGCATTCTTTTCTATCTTAGCTACACAAGATGGCTGGTATCAAATTGGGGTGACCTGCTACCGTGTCTTCGTTGGGACTCTTTTTGGCTCTTGTGTAGGCGCTCTGTGTGGTATATTGCCGAGATACAGCAAGATGGCCGAATACACTGTCAAGTCGGTGGTTTATCCGTTATTTGAATCCATTCCTTCGCTCTGTTGGGTTCTGATCTTTGTTGTCTGGTTTGGACTCTCAGATATGACACCCATATTGGCAATTACAGCAGCGGTCATCCCGTTCTTCATAATAAATATATGGGAGGGCGTAAAAGAGCTGGACGAAAGTCTAATTGAGATGGCGCATACATGCACAAGAAATCGGCTGCGAATATTGCAAAAGATAATAATGCCTATGCTTTACCCTTATGCCTTCTCTGCATTTAAGACCTCATTTGAAGTTGCGTGGAAGGTAGTTATACTGGGCGAGGTCTTTGGTGCTGCGTGTGGGATAGGTTACAGGCTATGGATCTCATATGAAGTCTATGCGATAGAGGATGTATTCGCATGGACACTCTGTTGTGCAATGATCATCATTGTGTTCGATTATGGTCTGTTCAACTACATAGACAGGAGGTATATGAGGCGATGGAAGAGGTGAAGGGAAAAGAAGTGTTAAGAATTGAGGGACTGCATAAGCGTTTTGGCGCTCTTGTTGTATTGGATGATGTCAGTTTCGATATATGCCAGGGCGAATTCATTTGCGCATTGGGTCCTTCAGGCTGTGGCAAGACAACAATCCTTCGCATAATAGCTCAGCTTGCACACCTGGACGAAGGTAGAATTTTCATCCACGGTAATGAGCTAATAACAGAAGGTTACCTCGACGATCTAAGCGTAGTCTTCCAGGAGCCGAGACTGCTCTACTGGAGAACTGTGGAAGAGAATGTGAAACTCGCTCTTGAGTTAAAAAGGGGTAGAGTTAGCGATAGGGATGAAGCAGTTGTGAGCAAGGCACTTTCGATGGTAGGACTGTCGGATTTCGGAGATGCCTTTCCACACGAGTTAAGTGGAGGAATGAAACAGAGGGCTGCACTTGCAAGAGCGCTAGTAACCGAGCCGAGCATATTACTTATGGATGAGCCCCTTACCGGCTTGGACTTACGAACACGAGAGGATTTGCAGGATGAGATACTGAGGATCTGGAAGGAGAGGGATATGACCGCTATTTTCGTTACTCATGACCCGCAGGAAGCTATTTACATGGCAGATCGCATAATTGTGCTATCCGACCGTCCGACAAAGGTAAAGGAAGTGCTGAAAGTGTCACTAAATAGACCACGAAACCGCAATGACAAACGAATTAAGGAATTAGAGAAGAATATAAGAGACCTTTTCGGTTATAAAAACTCAGAAGAATATTAAAAATATACAATAGGTATAAACTTAACCATCGTTTCATCTACTTCTTTTTCGCCTACGAAATTCTTTGTCACCACGACCGCGAGAGCCGGTGAATACGTTTTGATGAACGAAATGAGCCCTTTTGGTACTTTTTCCTTAACAAAAGGCTTAAACTTTACCTCTACAGGGATTAAATTATCGGGCATCTCAATGACAAAGTCCACCTCGGCCTTAGCCGTTGTCCGCCAGAAGTGTATAATGCCCGTATCGCCAACAATGTACTTCAAACGATCAAGCACGAAATTCTCCGCTAATGCACCTTTATCCACCCTAATATCGAGCGCGGAAAAGTTATTTATCAGATAATTCCGGAGCCCCGAGTCGACGAAATAAACCTTTGGGTTCTTTCTTAACTCTGTAACCTGATTCCTGTGATATGGTCTAATTAAATCTATCACGTACGTCTGCTGAAGAATATCCAGGATGCGAACAACCTCTTTATAATATGTACTGGAGTTCAAACAAATCTCCTGGTAACTCAAGATATTACCGCAAATAGAAGCGAGCAAGGTAAGAACTCTTTTGAATTTTAAGGCATCGGAAATATTCAAGAGATTTACAATATCCTTATCTATATAAGTATTCACGATATTTTTGAGCACTATCCGCCTTTCCTCTTCGCCTTCGGATTTGATAACTTCCGGATAACCACCATAGTTTATGAATTCGTCCAGGAATTTCAATAGATCATCAACAAAGATGTCCCCTTTCATCACGAAATCCTGTCCATAGAGAAGATTCCGCACCATGGCATTTCGCTCTTTATATATCCTCGCGAATCTCTTATCACGAGCATTTAGAAATTCGTAAAAATTGAAAGGGAGCAAATCAAAGGAGAACATCCTGCCTGTTAAATATGCTGCGGTCTCGGCACGCAATTCAAGCGATGATGAACCGGTGATCACGAATTTTACGTTTTTTAACGTGTCGTAAAGCAGCTTTAATTTCTGGCCGCCATCTCTTACGTAATGGAATTCATCCAGGAGGAAGTAATATCTTCCCACTGTAATAAAACTCGTTATAAATTCCTTAGGTGCGGTCACAAATTTTTCCCGCACCTCAAGGTCTTCAAATGTTAAGAAGATTATATTCTCTGCTCTAACTCTCTGCTCTAACACGGTACTCAGCATTTCGAGCAGAGTTGTCTTGCCTGACTGGCGAGGCCCTTTTATCGCAAGAATCTCTCTTCTATCTAGCCATTTTACCAATTCCGGCAGCAGTTCTCTTTCATAAAGTTCCATAATAACACGATTAAAATTGAAACTATTTAAATTTTTATTGTATATGCAGTATAATTTTTACCTATTTAAGACGCAGATTCACACGGATTTACACGGATTTAATTTTTTCTGCGTTAATCAGTCTGTGTTAATCTGTGTCAATAATTAAATTTAGTTGGAGATTATGCTTTCTTGTGTTAATCTTGTGAAATCTCGTGGTTTTTTAAAAAGCTTTTCTTTCTAAGAAATGGTTTTTGATGAAAATCGTAAAGCGAAAGATAAAGGGGGGCCGGAAGCCCACCGGTGAAATAGCTCTGATTCCTGAGTCGTTAGACGACTTATGGCATCTCAAGCATGTGATAGAAGGCTGTGACCTCGTCTATTCTCTTACGTATAGGCGGATAGACGCTGCGACTGATAAGGTCAGACCAGACAAAATAGAAAAGAAACCGATTAGGTTGGGCATGCGGGTAGAAAGAGTAGAATTTCATAAATTCTCTCGCAGGTTGCGTATAAAAGGCGTAATTGAGGAAGGGCTGGATACCGAATTGGGCTCTTATCATACCTTTAACATCGAGCCGGGTGTACAGCTTTCCATCTTGAAGGACTGGAAAGAGCATCAGTTGAAGCGGTTGCGAGAGGCGGAGAAAGCAGTTGACTCGCCGGACGTAATAATAGCCACAATAGAGGACGGGGAAGCAGTTGCCGGTATAGTGCGGCAATATGGTGTGGATGAGCTCTTTTCCGTTCGATATGGTTCTGGTAAAGGCGATGGTGGTAGTAACAAGACGGTTTTCTTCGAGGACGTGTTGAAGCACTTAAAAAACTCGTTTCTGGCATTAGATGCGGAAGCAATAATCATTGCGGGTCCGGGCTTCATAAAGGACGATTTCTTCTCGTTCGTGAAGGCTAAAGATCGTGAATTAGCGACACAAGCAAGAATTGTGCCGACGTCTTCAATTGGTGTGTCAGGGTTCATAGAAGTATTGAAAAGGGGCGCGGTGGAACAGCTAAGAAAAGAGGAGCGGCTGACACGGGAAGTTACCCTGATGGACCAGTTAATGGCGGAGATAAGCAAAGATGAGGGCGGAAAGGCAGTGTATGGCCATGAAGAAGTAAATAAGGCGTTGGAATATGGCGCAATAGAGACTCTGATGGTCTGCGATGAGAAGCTTATGGCGTTTGAGGTGGGGGAGGGGGAAGGGCAAAGGGCTAAGGGCAAGGGGTTAAGGGCAAAAGGAGTAGGGCAGGAGGAGAAGGGCAAAGGGCTAAAGGCTAAGGGCGAAGGGCGAGAGGAGATAGAAAGGTTGCTTGAAAGGGTGGAACGGGAAAGAGGGAAAATAGTGGTGTTCAGTACAGAGTTCGAGCCGGGGAAGAGGCTTAAAGGGCTGGGGGGGGTTGCTGCACTGTTGAGGTTTCCGATTTAACGAGTACTATAAACAATATGAGAAGCGATATAGAAACCCAAATACGAGCTGCAATAGCCATAATAAAACGCGGTGGCACTATTGTTTACCCAACAGAAACGGTATACGGTTTAGGTGCCGATGCGTTATCAGAAGCAGCAGTACGGAAAGTATATAGAATAAAACGTAGAGATGTTTCACAGCCCATATCCGTCGCGGTTTCATCATTCGAGATGCTGCACAAAGTTGCGTATACCGATCCCGGAATATCTGAAATCATTTCCGCGCTGCTACCAGGACCGGTTACGGTATTGTTGAAGAAGAAAGGAATTGTACCCGCACTTTTAACTGCTGAATCAGATGTTCTTGGCGTGCGATTCCCGGATAATGAGATTGCAACCCGGATAATAGAAGAGACGGGCCCCATAACTGCAACAAGTGCGAATGTATCCGGTAGAACTGCACCGACATGCATAGAAGAAGTGGAACTAAAATTAGTAGATATTATTATACATGGTAGTAAGTGTAAGTATAGTATGCCGTCTACCGTGGTGGACATGACGACGGCGAATGAAGGAAAGGCGAAGATAAAAATAAAAAGGAGAGGCGCATGTTATGATAGAGTATTGCACGTCCTGCGGAGTAAAATTACAGGAGAAGGGATTTACAGTTTTCCCCTGCCCTAAATGTGGAAAAGTAGAGATAGGAAGATGTGCTAAGTGTAGGAAGCAAAGTAATTTATATACGTGTGAAGAATGTGGTTTTGTAGGACCGTAGAAAATGAGATGGCAAGGAAAATCAAGACGGAAATGTTCGGGCGGTAGACTTCACCGTCACCGTAAAAAGCGAGCGTATGAGGCTGGCCGGCCGCCAGCAGATACTACTATCGGCGAGACACGAAGAAGGAAGATCGTAGCAAGAGGCGGCAGCGTGAAAATGCGGTTGCTCAGATGTGAATTTGCAAATGTTACAGACCTGAAAAGCGGAACCACAAAAGAGGCTAAGATAATATCTGTGAAGAAGAATCTTGCAAATCCGTTCTTCGCAAGGCGAAATATAACCACAAAGGGGGCCGTTATAGAGACAGAACTTGGTGATGCGGTAGTTACCAACAGACCCGGTCAGGACGGGATAGTGAATGCGAAGTTGATTTGATGGCAGAGAACAAAACAAAATAAATTATTGACACCGATTAACACTGATTAACGCAGAAGAAATTAAATCTGTGTAAATCTGTGTTAATCTGGGTCCTAAATTAAATTTATAGGTAGAAGTTATACATTATATACAATTAAAACTGTCCGGGATAGCACAAGATGTATAAAGTAGTAGGTACAATCTCAGGCGAAGTGGGTCTGCATGAATTCGGTTTTGTCGTTACTGGCGATGTGAGGCGAAACGAGTACATAAAAATCTGGAGCGAATTGGACGGGTGGATACTGGGGCGAGTGCTGTCAATAGTGGATGCAGATAAGAAGACGGCGACTGCAGAGATTCTAGGCTATAAAGACGATAGAGGGTTTTTAAAGCAGCCGAAGAGCACTTTAGCACGCGATGAGAAGGTCTTCACGGCGGATCAAACGTTCATCATGGACTCCCTGGGACTGAAATCGGGTGGAATACACTTGGGTGCGCTAGAGGGGCGCAATATACCGGTGTATCTGAGAAAGGAGGAGCTTATCCAGAAACATTGCAGCATATTGGCGAAGACCGGCAGTGGTAAATCATACACTTCGGGCGTGCTGATAGAGGAACTCCTTGAAAAGAACGTCCCCTTGCTTATCATCGACCCTCATGGTGAATATCTATCGCTGAAATACGAGAACAGAAATGAAGATGAGCGGAAACAGTTGGAAAAGTTGGGTATCTCACCTAAAGGATACGCCTCTAAAGTCGTTGTTTATACACCCGCGAATTTCTCTATAAATCCCGAGGCGGATAAGTTATTCCGTATAGATGGGATAAATCTAAGCGTGAGTGAGCTATACGACCTGTTTCCACTATCTGATGCCCAATTGGGCGTTTTATACCAGTGTATAAATGATATAAAGGCTAAGAAAGAGTTTTATACTATTGAGGACATTATTAAGAAGGTGACGGAGAGCAAAAGCAGTGCTAAGTGGAGAATGGTCCACTTCCTGGAAAAGATCCGCGAGACAGGTATAATGTCCGACAGCCCCACGCGTATAGAAGACTTAGTAAAGGTGGGTCAAGCAGCAATAGTAGACATGAAAGGCGCTGATCCGAAATTACAGCAGTTGATCGTTTATCGTATCTGCAAAGAGGTATTCGAAGGGCGCAAGATGGATAAGATACCACCTTTTATGCTCGTTGTCGAGGAGGCACATAACTTCTGTCCTGAGCGCGGATTTGAAAAAGCAATCAGCTCAAATATTATGCGTACTATCGCATCGGAAGGCCGGAAATTCGGGCTTGGTATGCTGGTCATCTCGCAAAGACCTGCTCGTGTGGATAAAAACGTCATTTCACAGTGTAATACGCAGATTATACTCCGTGTTACAAATGCCAATGACATCCGGGCGTTGAGTAGAGGTCTGGAATTCATGAGCAGTGAGATGGAGGAGGAAATTAAGCGAGTACCTCTTGGTGTTGCTCTGCTTTCGAGTCCAAGCATAGAGATGCCCATTCTTGTTGATGTGCGGCCGAGAAGAAGCGAGCACGGCGGTAGAGCTGCGGAGATGGTGACAAGCGAGAAAAAAAAAGCGGAATTACCGATGGAAGAGCAAAACGCAGAGGAAAAAGAAGAAAAGAAGAGCATGCTTGCTAGGTTGTTGTTCGAATGAATAGTAGTAAAGGGTGTTGAGAGAAATCCGAGGCACTTAAATTCGTTCCCTGTCTGAGAGTTTTATAAAGATTAATGTATTATTTAGTGAACATGTTAGCGATGCAGAACCGGAAGTATACAAATGAAATAACGGCAGCCAATGCAGGAGAACGAGTGAGCGTAGCGGGTTGGGTGCATGAGAAGCGTGATTTAGGTGGCGTCTTCTTCCTTATTGTGCGTGACATAAGCGGTTTTGCTCAGATTACACTACCCAAGAAAAAAGTAGAGCCGGAGCTGTTCGACCGCGTGAAAAGAGTCCCTCGTGAATCAGTGGTGGTGGTTGAGGGCGAAGTAAAGAGCGAGAAGAAAGCGCCGAATGGATATGAGATAATACCACAGCAGATGGATGTGCTAAGCGAGTCATCACAAGTCTTACCTCTGGATACCACGGGAAAAGTGGGTGCCGAGCTAGATACCCGGTTGGATGCAAGATTCATGGACCTGAGAACAGAGAGAACAAAGCATATCTTTATGATTCGTAGTTTGACGCTTAAAGCGATAAGAAATTTCTTTGATGAGCGAGGGCTTATAGAGATAAACACACCAAAGATAGTAAGTGCCGCGACAGAAGGCGGTACCGCCCTATTCCCAATATCGTATTTCGAGCGCGAAGCGTTCTTAAATCAGAGCCCACAGCTTTACAAACAGATACTCATGGCTTCCGGTTTTGACCGCGTATATGAAATAGCGCCGATATTCCGCGCTGAGGAGCATGACACTACGAAGCACCTTAACGAAGCGACATCGGTGGATGTAGAACTCGCATTTGTGTCGGACAAGGAAGTAATGGCGCTACTAGAGGAGCTTATTGCGTTTGTATATTCAAGGGTTGTGGATTATCCTGGCTTAGCTAAACTGAATGTGAACCTGGAAGTTCCGGCGATACCGTTCAGACGTATAACCTATGCTGAAGCAATAGAACTACTTTCTGGAGAAGGGGAGCAGATAGAGTGGGGTGAAGACATCGGCACTTCCGCTGAGCGTACCCTGGGCAAGATAATAGGCGAACTATATTTCATTACCGATTGGCCATGTGCGATAAAGCCTTTTTATGCACAGCCTGCGGCGGAAGGCATCTGCAATGCGTTTGACCTGATGCATCCGCGATTAGAGCTCTCTTCGGGCTCACAGCGTGTCCATTCATACGAGTTATTGAAGAGGCAGATAGAAACAAAAGGGCTGAGTGCAGATAGTTTCGAGTTTTATCTTGACGCTTTTCGTTATGGTATGCCGCCGCATGCCGGCTGGGGTCTCGGCGTTGAAAGATTGTTAATGAGCATGCTAGAAGTAGAAAACATAAGGGATGTGGTGCTTTTTCCCCGCGATAGGAGGCGGCTGACGCCATAGTCTTGGAATTAGGAATTACGAATTATGAATTACGAATTATGAATGATTCGTTTGCATATATGTCTTTGGCATCAGGATATTACTCTACGGAAGGAAAAAACCAAAAAATTTATATATAGATTGTAACAGATTATTCAGCAGGGGTGAAAGAGGTATGGCAACTGAAGCTGAAACTGATGAAGAAGAAGTAAAAGAAGCAGAAGAGGTAAAAGAAGTAGAAGGAGCAGAAGCGGTAAAAGAAGCAGAGAAGGCTAAGGAAAAGCAGGGAACGAAAAAGGTAGAAGCGATCCGACACCTGATGGAATCAATAAAAGATACGGTTGAAAAATCGCTTTTAGAGAAGAGAGAAGAGACGGAGGTGGATGTGGTTCCAGAAGCGTTAGTGATAGGGGGCGGAATAGCGGGTATGTATGCTGCATTGGACATCGCAGATGCGGGGTTTAAGGTGCATCTGGTCGAAAGATTACCTTCCATCGGTGGACACATGGCACAGCTTGATAAGACGTTCCCAACGCTCGATTGTTCTGCATGTATTTTAACGCCAAGACTGGTGGATGTGGGCGGACATCCAAACATAAACCTGATGACTTATTCCGAGGTAGTGGGAGTAGAAGGGTCAATCGGGAATTTCAAGGTGAAGGTACTAAAGAAAGCGAGATACATAGATGAGAAGTCATGTACCGGCTGCTCGACGTGCGAAGAAGTTTGTAGGTTGAAGGGCCGGTTTCCAAACGAGTTTGATGTAGGGCTGATGAAAAGAGCACCTATATATAGGCCATTCCCGTTTGCAATTCCCGCTATTTACACCGTAGATGGCGAGACTTGTTTGATGATAAAGAAGGGTAAATGTGGAAAAGCAACGCTTGAGAGCACGGCAGAAGCGATAAAGAAGAAAGAGAGAGGCGAGGAAGTAACCAAGAATGAAGCGCCTCCCTGTGTTATAGCATGTGACACCCTTTCGATACGCCATGATATGCAGGATGAAATAGTGGAAATAAATGTAGGGGGAATTATAGTAGCAACGGGTTATGACATCATTGAGCCGGAGTGTATGCCCGAATACAAGTATGGCGTGTATCCCAATGTAGTTAACGGATTGGAGTTTGAACGATACTCCTCGGCAAGTGGTCCCACAATGGGTAGGATATTGATAGGGGACATGCCAGAGCCAAAAGATGCGGTCTTCCTGTCTTGTGTGGGTTCGAGAAACTCGCAGACAGGGTACGAATACTGCTCTCGTGTATGCTGTATGTACATAGCGAAACAGGCACATTTACTACAGGAGAAAGTTCCGGACTGCAACATAACAGTTTTATATCAGGACGTGCGGGCATTTGGAAAAGGCTTCGAGGAATTTTATGACCGTGTAAAAGGTGAGGGACTTAGCTATCGAAGAGGTCTGGCATCCGAGGTATACAAGAAACCTGGCAGTGATAGAGTGATAGTGCGAGCAGAAGATACGATGCTTGGTGAGCCTATTGAGATCGAAGCAGACCTTGTAATACTTGGCGTTGGTCTTAAACCGAGTGAAGGCATGGACAAGCTATTGGAGATGATGGGAGTCCCACTGACGTCTGATAAATTTGCAAAAGAGGCACATCCAAAGCTCAGACCGGTAGATACAGATGTAGCCGGCGTTTTCGTTACCGGATGCGCTCAGGGGCCAAAGGATATTCCTGACAGCGTTGCGCAGGCAAAAGGAGCGGCTGGCGCTCTTCTTGCGCTATTAGCCAGGGGCAAAGCGAGCGTAAGACCTACGGTAACAGAGATAGAAGAAGAGACGTGCATAGGAAGTAGGTCGTTAATAGAAATGGCGGAGAAGATAGGGGCGTAATAGAGGAGGTAAAAAAAAATGGCTGAAGAAAAGGAATATGATTACACAAAAATCCCGCCGATGGCTAGTGTAGAGGGAGTAGCGGCGGGAGCACCTGAGGACAATCCCAGAATCGGCGTTTATGTTTGCCACTGCGGTATAAACATAAAGATGGCGGTAGATGTAGATGAGGTGATGAGGTATGCGGCGACTTTGCCGAACGTTGTTGTGGCACAGCATTACATTTTTATGTGTTCGGACCCGGGTCAGGAGCTGATAAGAAAAGACCTCGCAGAGGGTAAGGTCAATAGAGTGATAGTGGCTTCCTGTTCGCCGAGGATGCACGAGCCCACATTCAGAAAGACCTGCGCGGATTCGGGATTGAACCCGTTTTTCTATGAAATGGCAAACATAAGGGAGCACTGTAGCTGGCCACACGGTGATTTTATTAGAGGGGCGACAGAGAAGGCGAAGGATTTGGTAAAGAGTGCAGTTGCGAGGTGTACCCTATTGGAACCCCTTGAGGAAAGAGAAGTGGAGGTTACACCAGAAGTGCTGGTGATTGGTGGCGGTGTAACCGGGATGTACGCGGCACTGGATATCGCGAATGGTGGCTACAAGGTGCATATGGTAGAAAAAAGTCCGTCTATTGGTGGGCACGTCACACAATTAAGCAGATTTTTCCCGACTCTCGAGCGTGCGACTTCACTCATGACGCCGCGAATGATAGAAGTGGGTGCACATCCGAACATAAATCTAATGGCTTATTCCGAGGTTGAAGAGATAGGCGGATATATCGGGAATTTTGACGTAAAGGTAAAGCAGAAGCCGAGATACATAGATATGGCTAAATGCAAGGATTGCACGCCTTGTATAGAAGCATGCCCGGTGAAGGATATACCTGATGAATTCAACGAGGGTTTGAGTACGAGAAGTGCAATTTACTTACCATTCCCGTTTGCGGTTCCGCCTGCTTACACGATAGATGCGGAAAATTGCTTGCTGCTAAAAGAGGGTAAGTGTGGCGATGCAACGCTGGAAACTATAAAGGAAGGAAAAGCAGTTCCACCCTGTATGGCGGCATGTCCGGGCGCAATAGATTTCGAACAGAAAGAGGAGATCGAGGAGTTAACCGTTGGAACGGTTATAGTGGCAACGGGGTATGACCTCGTGGACCCCCGAGTATCAGCGGAATACAAGTATGCCGAGTATCCAAACGTAATTACGAGCTTAGAGTTTGAGCGGCTATTATCTCCAAGCGGACCTACGGGTGGCAAGATAGAGCTAAACGGGAAAGAGGTAAAAGATATTGTCTTTATAAGTTGTGTCGGGTCAAGGAATAAACAGGTAGGGAATGAATACTGCTCAAGGGTATGCTGCATGTACATAGCGAAACAGGCGTACTTAGCAAAGGAGCAACTACCTGATGCGAACGTAACGGTGACTTTCCAGGATATAAGAGCGTTTGGCAAAGGCTTTGAGGAATTTTATGGTGATGTGAAGCTGAGTGGTGTTTCGTATATGAGAGGACTTCCCAGTGAGATATATAAGAAACCGGGCAGTGACCGAGTGGTAATACGTGCCGAGAACACGCTACTTGGCGAGCCGTATGAGAAAGAAGCGGACATAGTTGTGCTTGGTATGGGTCTGGAGCCCAACAAGGGTGTGGATAGCATAATAGATATGCTAAAGCTATCTAAATCTGTTGATGGGTTCTTGATGGAGGCACATCCCAAACTCAGACCTGTGGATACAGCAACCGATGGTATTTTTATTGCGGGATGCTGTGCGAGTCCGAAAGATATAACAGATAGTATAGCACAGGGCAAAGCGACAGCTTCTGGTTCACTACTTTATTTGGTACAGTTGAAGGCGAAGATAGAACCCGCGATATCGCAGATAAACGAAGAGATTTGCATAGGGTGTGGGACTTGTGCAGAGGTTTGTCCGTACGGTGCACTCGAGCTTGACGAGGTGATGCAGGTGATGACGGTTAATGAAGCGGTTTGTAAGGGTTGTGGTGGTTGTAATTCAGTATGTCCTTCGGGAGCAGCGACTATGAAGCATTACCGCGACAGACAGGTATACGCGCAGATAGAAGCGTTGCTGGAGCGGGGCCTGCAAATTGTTGAGCTTGAGAGTGTTGTAGAGCCCGTGGAAGCACCTGCAGGTGCGGCTCCTGAACCAGAAGAAGGCGCGAGTGTAGAAGCGGAACAGGTCACGGAGTGAAGTTTAAAACTTCACTCATTTTTCTTATTTTTTTGTTTTTATCTTCCTTAAATTAAAGCCTCAATTCCCCGGCTACACTTACACCCATATTTATTGTTACTTCTGCTATATCCTCACAATACTTCGCTATCCTGCCTAAACTCTCCAGGATAGAAAGGGTGTGTATTTTGTCGTTGACACTCCATTTTTCTGCAAGGATTCGCTCATTTATCGCTTCAACCGCATCAGTCAGGATATTTGCATCCTTTATCGCTTCATTCGCCTTTTTTATATCCAGATCAGATAGTGAAGCTAACGTCTTAATGAACAGATTTTTAGCGGAAATGCCCACCTCTTTTATGCCGTCCAAGCAGTTAAATCCCGCAGGTAATGACAGCATCATAGAATTCTTTGCTATGTTCTCGACATGATCTCCAATCCGCTCCATGCTCTTCACTATTATTCTGTGACCCAGGCTATCACGCTGTCTGCCCACGCCTATTTTCTCCGCAAGCTCGGAATCGTTCATCGCAGCCTTAAGCTGCCTCACAATCAGCAAATAAAATCGGTCTATCTCATTATCTCGCTCTACGACATCAGCCGCAAGGTTCGGATCGCGTTTATCAAGAGAAGTGATCGCATCTTCTTGCATTGACAATATTATCTTGGACATACTACGTATCGCATCGCGTAGTGTAAAGTCTTCGTATTTCAAGAAACTCTTGAGCACTATTTCCCCTGCAGATTCACCAACAATCTCCATACCTATAAGCCTCTTTCTCACTTCCTCCTTTATTCGCTTCCTTTCATCAGCGCCAAAACCGTCAGGGAACAAAAGCTTTACTAGGTCATATCCAACGAGGTAATGGGCGATGATACACCTAAAGTTCCCCTCAAAACTTTCTTGTTCTGATAGAACGAGTTCAGCGCTTTTTATCTGCTCTTTCTTATCTTTCACGGGAGTTACAATAAGCGAGTTGTCACTACGTTGAACCAAAGAGAGTTCATCGCCTTGCTTTATACCTACTTCCTTTGCCCATTTTATAGGTAGCGAGACCGTAAAAGTCGAACCACCAGTAAGTTGTATCCTTCTCTTCTCTTCTTTCATCTTATTATATTATGTATGTCGATACGCTTTTGATTTGAGCGACGTATTTGCTACAAATTGCCATGCGTCAATAATATATATATAATGATAGATTATATAGCATTTTAAAAAACCAATTTCTTTGGTGAAGCGTTCTCGTTTAACGAGAAGTTTTTTATCACATCACGTTATATCTTTTAATGGGGATAAGTATGGAGACTGAGGACTATATACCAAGATACGAGTATGAGCGATTAGAGAGCGAGTATCGGAGATTAAGGCGCAAATATGAAGAGACCGAAGCGTATAAAGCTGATTTAGAGAAGCTCGTTTCAAAATCAAGGTCACCACCTTTAGACTGTGGGTTCGTAATTGAGAAACTAGAAGACAGCGCAATTGTGAATTTGAATGGCGCTTTAAAAGCTTTGCCCTACGGAACGCTTGCTGCGGAAGAGATAGAGGCGCTACAAGAGGGTGAATATGTATTCATAGGTCGCATCCCTGATAAAAATAACCCCAGTGGGTTTACAATAGGCATCACAAAGGGGTATGACCGGCGGGTGGATTTAGAGGTCGGAGAGGTAGAAGAGCTGATAAAGGACGAAGATGAGGATGGCTGGGTAGCCGAAATATCAATAGGAAAGGGCCGCGGCAGGTTATATAAGCGGCTGGGCGAAGAAGAGAAGGAAAAGTTACGAGAAGGTATGAAAGTAGGTCTTCTCCCAGGAACGTTTGATATAAGGCGGACTTATAGAGCAAAGGAATATTCACGCTATGAAGTCACGAAGAGTCCTGGTGCGAGCTTTAATGATATTGGCGGTTTAAAAGAGGTAAAGCAGGAATTAATAAAGAGCATTATTCTTCCAATGGTAAATCCTGAGGATTACACAAAATACGGTGAATCTTCCAGAAGGATACTGATGTATGGTCCACCGGGATGTGGAAAGACGATGTGTGCAAAGGCGTTAGCATCGGCATTACCCAACTGTGAATTTATAAAGGTGGGTGCAGGCGAGCTTTTCAGTATGTGGCTCGGCGAGTCCGAGAAGAATGTGCGGCTGGTGTTTAAGGCGGCAAATGATAAATTAGAGGAGGGTGAGAATGACTATGGTGTGATCTTCTTTGATGAGATAGACGCATTAGCACAGGAAAGGGGTATGTATTCTGGGTCCTCGGGTGCACCCGAAAGAGTTACGGGACAATTACTGGACATTTTAGATGGTTTTCATGCCCTACATCCGCACCTTACTGTGATAGGCGCAACGAACAGGTTGCACCTTATTGATTCTGCATTCCGATCGAGATTTGACAAAATAATTGAAGTTTCACAGCCCGATAAAGAAGCGGCATATTCTATCGCTTCCATTTATGCAAATACGCTCCCCCTCGATTACCATCTGGTAAAGGAGAAGGGCGGAGATGAGGCAACAAGGACATATCTGGTGAATGAGATTGTCGGATACATGTACGGTAATACTCTTGTTGAGACCGAGATAGGGCGGATAAAGCGAGAGGACACAATAACCGGGCGGTTCATCGCGCAGATATTCGGCTATGCGCAAGATAAGGCATTAGAGGAGCGAACAATGTTGATGCTGAAGAAAGGGACAATAAAAGATGAAGAGCTAAGGGCTATGTGGGATAAGGAAGGGCTTGAGTCGATATTAGATGCAGGAAGTAAGGCAGAAGAGTTACAGAAGAGATATAAACATGTAGAGGAGATCGGAGTGAGCATGCGGCACTTAAAAGAAGGGTTTGATAAGTTCGTGCAGAGAAGGGCCGAAGAGATGATTGCGTCCGGCTATGAAGAGCTGCCAGAGGAAGAAACAGGAATGCATTTTTAATTCGAGCCCCCAAAAAAATGGAACGGGTGGATTTGAACAGATGGCAGGGCTTAGAGCATGAATTCAGAGTGGGAATAAGTTCGGAATCGCCTAACTTGTACAGATACGCAAGGTTTTATCATGTAGATGAAGTGATCCATGCACTCGAGCAGTATGCCTTTTTCGACGGCTCGAAAGCGATCTGCTCGAAGATGCGTAGGCGGAACGATGGCTTTTTGCGTAATGGCTCACGGATTTACATATGCACCGGCGGTCACTTAGAGATAGCCACGCCAGAATGTAGAAACGCATTTGAAGTGCTAAAATATGACAAAGCAGCGGAGTTGTATATGCAGATCGGCGTGGAGAAAGCGAACGAGAAATACATGGAGAAGCGGAAGCAAAGTGTGAATTGTAGTTCCTATATCCAATGCTGGAAAGCAAACGTGGAGATAGACAAGCGGTATAGCCGTGGCACACACGAATCATATATCGTAGAGCGGAAGAAATATGTAGGTAAAGAGAACCTGCTCATCCCGTTTTTAGTGCTTCGTAAGATATTCTTTGGTGCGGGCGGCTATGTGGCCGATAAAGAAACGATAAAATATGTCGTATCGCCAAAAGCGATGGTCTCCAAGAGGGTACTCACCGAATCACCTTCGCAGTGGCCGATATTATCCCTGCGGGATGAGCCATTGAGCACAAAGGATACATATCGTGTGCATGTAACATCAGGCGAAGGAGTTCGTTCGGAGGTCACGAGGCTGCTCAACAATGCTATTACATCATACGTAATAGATGCAATAGAATCGGGGAAAATTACGCATGTGGAAGACATCAGGAACCCACTACAAACATTTAAGGATATTTCCGAGAACATAAGAGGGGACTGGAGAATACGACTAATGAATGGTCGGACGCAGTCCGCCACAGATTATATTATGAGTTATTATATAGCGGCGATAGAGGAGTTGTTTGAGGAGCGAGAAGTGTCTTATTGGGATAAATACTGTTTGGACACGTTTAAGCGTATTTGTGCCAAGTTTGATCAGGGCCTGCTAGAGGACCCATATGTTCTCCGTCGTATAGAATGGGTGATGAAGTTATGGGTGATAAAGAATGAGTTGGACGAGTTCGATTATGAAAATATACCAAAGGGTAAATTCGATTACCGGAGCAAGTACATGATGGAAGGTATAGAAGAGAAAGAGATAGCGGCTTCTTTTGAGTTCACCAATCTCTGTGATTCAGACCTATACGAGAGTGTAGCGGATAAGATAGGGGTGGAACGAATACTGACGGATGATGATATAGGTGAAGCAATGCTATATCCACCGAAGGATTCAAGAGCTGAGCTAAGGGTGAAACTCGCATCGGAATACAAGAATGCGGCACTGAGCTGGAATAAGATAACAATAAATAATGAGCCAAATGTGAAGATCGACATTGGCCGACCGAGCAGTGATGAATATGCGCGGCTGTTTGAGCGGTATCCTGAACTGGCGAGGATGCCCAGTGCAGTAGTGGTCTTTTTCCAAGAGCAGGGTAGAGGTGAAGGAGCAAGACAGGTTCTTGTGCGACTACTTGCGGAAGAGGAAGACATAAGGGGCTGGGAAGAGGAGCTAAGTCAGGAAATAAGGAATAGAATCGTAAGAAACCCATACTTGGATTATTTGTTGTATTCTAACAACAAAACATATCGGTTTGATGAACTTGATGGCTGGGATGATGAGTCAATAAGAAAGAAGATAGAAGAGATAAAGCAGAGCGAGAAGGGGGGCGATCAGATATAGCGGAACTCCCAGTAAATAGTTTACCCAAAAAGTTTTGATAAAAATGATAGCCACAGAGACCACAGAGCACACAGAGCAGAGGGGAAATAACTCGGTTATACACTGTGGCAGAACTTTTATACCTTAGACAGGCTGTCCCCCAAATCATTTTCAACACTGACACTTAAAATTAACTGTTGGATATAGTCGCAAGAAGTTTCCTATTTTAGATGCCGAATTAGCTACTAATGCCCGAATCGTACTGATGACCGGCACATTCCTCTCCAATTTACCCCAGATTACCTTCAGATTGTGCGCAGTGCATACCAGATTATACTCTACCTTAACCTTCTCTATTCCACGTGTCATGAATTCACGGAACTTCATATTCTGCTTAATGTTACCGAAGGGCCATTCAACAGTTTCCTTACGCTTTTTGTACGCCTCTTTACCCGCCTCCGACTGCATCTTAGCTGCCATCCTACGGCGTTCACCCTCATAGTCGTCACTGGAGATTACCCTTATTTTACCTTCACCAGCGCACTCCGATCTGAACGGGCATTCTGCACAGTTCGCACCGTAATAGGCGTACATCGGCTTACCGTTATACTCATACTCGCCCTTTCTATTAAGTATCTCACCATTAGGGCATAGAAACTGGTCTGTCTCTTCGTCATAATCGAACGAATCCTTCGAGAATGGGCTCATCTTCGGCTTATTTCCCTTCATCTCCTGTGCCTGCTTGCTGTCTGGAATATAGCCGTCTAACCCGTTTGTCTCCAGGTATCGTAGGTTAGCACCACTGAAATATCCGT
>CBDAFQ010000025.1:0-2663 GCA_965195275.1 uncultured ANME-1 euryarchaeote
ACCCATTAATATAACGAGCGTGCCCTTCAAATTCGCTAGCGCCTCCCAGTTGATGCTATCTTCTTTCTCGTCCATCTCGTGACCCGTGATTATAGTAACGGAAGAAGAAATGCCACGAAAAGTTAGTGGGATGGAGAACGAGGCGGGAACTGCAACTGCCGATGTTATCCCGGGTACAACTTCAAAATCAACGCCGCTCGCTTTGAGTACAGCAGCTTCTTCGCCGCCTCTACCGAATATGTACGGATCTCCGCCTTTCAACCGCACAACCTTATCGTATTTCTCCGACAGGTCTACTAAGAGCGCATTTATCGCAGCCTGAGTGTATTTATGCTTCTTCGCGGTTTTTCCTGTATCTATAACCTCTTTACCCTTGGGTATCAGTTCCTTCACGCCCAAGACTAAATTATCAATTAATATGACGTCTGCTTCTTTTATGAGCCGATACGCCTTCAAACTTAACAGTTCCGGGTCGCCAGGTCCGGCACCAACGAGATATACTTTACCCATTACCTTTACTACCCCTCCCTTTTTAACATACTCATGCTACATATAATTCTCGTAATATCATAAATAAGAAGTTTTATGTCATTATCCTCTTCTTTTAGTCGATGCAATTCCTCCTGGAACTATGTGTGGTGGCGTGGAATTATTTAGAATTGTTCGGATTGATATCCGGCGGACGATAACCGGACGATGATCGGACGATTTGTTAGGTGAGTTCATAGTATGTCGCCCTCCCCTTCCCGCATCTTACCACCAATTTTTTTTCTAAAAGTGGCTTGAGTACACGGTTTGCCGTGTCTCTACTAATATCAAACATTTTCTGTATCTCGTTGATAGTAATTCTTGGATTGGTCTGAAGATACTTGAGAATCTTCATCTGTCTACCGTTTAGATACATCTGTCCTCGTTGTTCCTTTATACGCCGATCTACACTAAGGTCTAAAGTTGCTTGTTTCACTCGCCCCATACTTACTGCTACGCCTTCGGTAAAGTACTCCAACCATTGGGTAATCTCAATTGTTTCCGGGTCAACGGTTTGTAGAACGGCATAGTATCTGCTGCGGTCTTCATTATAATAATCGTCCAGTGCGAAAAAACGTTTCGTGTCAAAACCACGGAGATAAAGAATCAAAGTCGCCAGTGCACGCGCAGTTCTTCCGTTACCATCTACAAAGGGATGTATCCTAACGAATTCGTAGTGTGCAATCCCGCTCACCAAAACGGAGTATAACTCTTTTACTTCTTTGCTGTTTAGCCATGCCACAAAATCGTGCATTAAAGTAGGAACGTGCACAGCCTCTGGCGGTTGAAAGGTCACCCGACCCCAACCGTTGACCACCGCTACCTGCACGTTTCGGTAGTGCCCGGCTTCTGAATCGTTAAGAATACCATGAGTATTTAATCTATGTATTT
The DNA here is from genome assembly GCA_965195275.1 of uncultured ANME-1 euryarchaeote. Classification (GTDB taxonomy): domain Archaea; phylum Halobacteriota; class Syntropharchaeia; order Alkanophagales; family Methanospirareceae; genus Methanophaga. Next base: position 1,420 of record CBDAFQ010000025.1, read on the forward strand.
CCAGGATGGTATCCTCTGTAATCTGCTCAACGCCTTCTTCTCCTACGTTGTCTATGTATTCCAGGACTTTCACATAGCCCATAACCTCTTTCTTGTCCTTTTCCCATGCTGCTATATCCTCGCCCCTGAGCAACCTATTAACCTCGTCCAGTGTGAGTCTATTCCCTTCGATACTTGTGGAGTGGTGCGCCATCTTCAGAATCGCTTCTTTTCGCAATTTAACTTCCCATTTAGGAAGTAGCGGTGCGTTAAGTATTAGCTCACGAGAAGCGGAAATCTCTGCTATGTGATTAATGATTTTGTTCGTGATGGTATAATTTGGGCGGTACATGTTGTTAGAGACTCCTTGCTTCTTATGATTAGTTATATCGCGATTGACCAATGCTCTACCTCCTTTATTATTGTGTATATATATATTATTATAGTTTATGTACAAACAATAAAAAATGAATCCGGCAAATACCGTTGATGTCCTGATAAGGGATATTAAGGAACGCCTTACTTTAGACGGCAAGAACAGAGTCTTTGAAGAAGGCAAGGAACTCAGTTCAGAGTTTATGAAAGATAAGGCAGAACCAGAAGCATTTACAAAGGAATTCCTGATTGACAAAATTCTCGATCCGTTAGAGTTGGAGAAACTACCGGAAAAATCATTTGAGACACCTAAAGGCCATAGAAGCGTAGATTACCGTATAAAAGGCAAAACAGGTATGTTTCTAGTAGAAGCGAAGCCGCTGAATGCTAATCTATTTGATAAAAGCAGAGATGGCGGCGTAAACCAAATAAAAGGTCTGTTTTGGCTTGCCGAAGTGAAAGAGCACTATGACTTTGGTGTAGCAACAGATGGGTTACGATGGGTATTCATAGACAAGAATAAAGAAGTAGTTAGCGACCTGAACTTAGAAACTAATTATGAGCAGATAAAGATATTTCTGGTTGGTAAAGAGAAGGTCATTTCGCCAAAGACGGAAGAGGAAATAAGTAAGAAGTTCTACGATTGGTATAATGCGCTTTTGCATGGCGGTCGGTATAAGGACCATGAAAACAAACATAAGACCGTTTCTGAAGCTGACTGTCTGGTCAACAATATAATAGGAGTGAAGGACTGGGCCGAGAAGGAGCAAATAGCTCAGGTCGTGATGAACAGGTTGATTTTTATCAAGTTCTTACAGTCAAAAGGCATAATCGGTGAAGATATACTAAAATATCTAGCCGAAGTGAAAGAGGATTTACTCACGCCAAAG
>CBDAFQ010000026.1:0-9234 GCA_965195275.1 uncultured ANME-1 euryarchaeote
ACTTTAAATCTGTGTTAATCTGCGTTAATCGGTGTCTTAAAAATCATTGGAAAATGATACGATACCGTTCGGGTAAATTACCTTTTGTGAGTTCCCTTACTGCTGCTCGGAAGTGTACACATTGCTTCTATACGGTCCATACCCGCTATTATGTTCTCCATAGAAGCTGCGAATGAAAACCTGATATAATCTTTACCTGCGGCTCCAAATGCCGAACCAGGCGTAACAACGACATATGCGTCCTTTAACAATCGTTCAGTGAATTCATCACCGTTACCGTAATTAGACGTGTTTACAAAAGCATAAAAAGCGCCTTCTGGATCCGGACATCGCAATCCCACGTTGTTTAGCCGCTTCACAATAACATTCCTTCTCCTTTCGAATTCGGCTACCATTTCATTCACGCATTCTTGTGAGTTTTCAAACGCAGCTAAAGCGGCATATTGCGCGATAGACGATGCACAGCTTACTGAATGCTGCTGTATCTTTAGCATCCCTTTCTGTATCGCGGCTGGTGCGACCGCATACCCTATTCGCCAACCGGTCATTGCATATGTCTTCGATAAACCATTTATAATAACTGTTCTTTCCTGCATATCATCAAAAGAAGCAATGCTTATATGCCGCCGTCCATACAGTATCTTCTCATATATCTCGTCAGAAAGCACGAGAAGGTCATGCTCAACTGCGAATTCCGCTATTTCTTTTAACTCGTTCTCGCTAAGTACATATCCTGCAGGGTTATTTGGACTGTTTATCACTATCAGTTTCGTGTTTTCTGATGATGCAGCCTCCAGCGATTCGTATTTCACTTCTTCTTCTACCCTCTTCACCCATTTGGGATTGCCACCCGCTAGTTTCACTGCAGCTTCAAATGTAACCCATGCCGGGTCGAGCAAAATTACCTCGTCTCCCTCATCTAAGACACTCATCATCAACGCGTATATCGCCTGTTTCGCGCCCGGTGTCACTATTACATTTTCCATTGCACAAGCAACCTTATTTTCTTCTGTTGTCTTCTTCGCTATCTTTTCTCTTAGCTCGTCGATGCCGGCACTGCTCGTATAGTGCGTGTATCCAAGGTCTAAAGCGTGCTTTGCCGCTTCGCATATATGGTCCGGTGTTTTGAAATCAGGCTCGCCAAGTGTGAAGTTCAGAACTTCTTTACCCTCTTCCTGCAACTTCTTCGCTATCTGACCCATCTTTATGGTCGCTGACTCTTCTATCCTGCTCAATCTTTTTGACAGCATTTTTACGCTTTCTTCCCAAATAAAAAAAAAACAAAGTTATTAAACCGTCAAAGATTTGATCTTTTGTCCTTAAAAATATAGTCCCGCAACATCACTATCTGTATACGCCCATTTCAATCATTTTGATGCTTTTTGAGACTACTTATTCACTATTCCTCGGTCGAGAACCTCACCTCTATTGATCGTGCATGCTTCTCCATACCTTCTGCTTCACACAACTTCACCACCACATCCCTCATCTTCTCTAAACCTTCCTTATCCAACCACTGCAAGGTCATTCGATGCATAAAATGGTCAACGTCAAGCCCCGAGAACAACTTCGCATAGCCCGCCGTAGGAAGTACATGATTCGCACCCGTTGCATAATCGCCAGCAGCGACCGGCGAATAATTACCCACGAATACCGACCCGGCATTTCTTATTCGTTTCAATACTGCAGTCGGCTCTCTTACCATTATCTCAAGATGTTCGGGCGCATATTCGTTCGCAAAATCTATGCACTCGTTCATGCTATCCGCAAGTATTATCCAGTTCTGTCCATCCTTTTTGGCTATGATTTTTTGCTCCACATCCGCAGCTATTCGCTCTGAATCAGTAAGAAGAATCGATATTGACTTAGCACCATGTTCTGCCTGCGCGAGCATATCAGCAGCGATAAAGACTGGATTCGCTGTTTCATCACAGATTATCAAAATCTCCGACGGCCCCGCAGGGAAATCTATTTCCACACCTTCTTCTCGAACTACCATCTTCGCAGCCGTTACATATACATTCCCTGGTCCGACTATCTTCTGCACCTTCGGTATCGTTTCCGTACCAAAAGCGAGAGCTGCTATCGCCTGCGCACCTCCTACTTTGAATATTCGCGTGGCACCTGCTATGTCAGCAGCAACTAACGTGCATGGGTCTACATTTCCGTCTGCCATCGGCGGCGTGCAGACCACAATCTCTCGCACACCCGCTATCTTAGCGGGAATTACGCACATTAGTGCAGTACTGAAGTAAGATGCCGGAACATAAGCTCCAACCACCTCCAAAGGCACATACGTCTCACCAATGAAGACGCCCTCACTAAATTCCTCTCTCCATGCTACCCGCTTCTGCCGGTAATGGAAAGTTCTTATCGCTGCGTATGCTTCTTTGATAGCCCTCAACATGTCGCTATCCACGCGCTCTTTTGCTGCTTCTAGCTCGCCCTTACTCACTTCTAGCTCTTCCAGCCTAACAGAATCAAATTTCGCGGTGTATTCCCGCAATGCGTAATCGCCTCGGCTCTTTACCTCTGTGATTATCCCTTCTGCCAGAGGCATAACTGCCGTTAAGTCAAGCGATCTACGGAAAAAATCCGGCTTTTCTTGTACCTCTTTTAGCTTCTTTATCATCTTCCCCCTTACAACGTATCTACTTAATTAATTTACCACCTCTATCTACTTCTATCTTACCTTCCTTCTTTAAAATCAAGGTATTTGTTAATCTTGTGAATTCGCATGGTTTTTTTATTTCACTATACAAATATTAAGCAAGATACTTTATCTATTCTTGGACCCTATCTACTTAAGGTAACCGAAAGATTAATTAAATGGAGAGAAGCGAAAAATGACAAGTCCGATGGAGAAAGATACTGGTATATACGTTAGTATTCCAATCCCAGAAGGTGTAACTCTTAGCGTAAATGAGAGGATTGTGAAGGTGACAGGACCAAAAGGAGAGCTAGAGCGTGAGTTATGGCAGCCGGGCCTCCAGATACAATCAGAGCAGGCGGGTAATGAAGTAATTATAAAAAGCGATCTGTCAAGGAAGAAAGTGAGAGCGATCGCAGGAACTTATGCTTCCCACATCAGAAACATGATTACCGGAGTGACAGAGGGTTTTTCTTATACGTTGAAGGCGGTACATGCCCATTTCCCTATGCAAATAGCTCTAACAAAAGAGGGCAATGCTGTATCTATCTCAAATTTCCTCGGTGAAAGGAAACCGCGGATATCAAAGATTGTAGCAGGTGTGAAAGTGGAGATAAAGGGCAGGGAGATTATTGTTTCAGGGATAAATAAGGAGGCTGTTGGGCAGACGGCTGCAAACATAGAACAGAAGACCAAGATAAAAGTTTATGACCCCCGAGTCTTTCAAGATGGTATTTATCTCGTGGAGAAAGGTGTTGGATTGTAGAGTCGGAGTGAGCCAAAAACGAAAACCTTTTTCTTTCAAGAACCTTTTTGGAGATTATGCCTGAGATGATAGAAGGGGTAAGCCCCACAAGGATGGAATTGCTGCGGTTGCGAAGGAGAGAGCGATTAGCAGTGAAAGGGCATGATTTGCTTCGTGAAAAGAGGGATGCGCTTATTGCAGAATTCTTAGATGTCGTGGGTGAAGTGCGGGATGCGAGGATGGTAGCGGAGGAGAAGTTAAAAGAGGCTTTTGAGTATTTGATTATTGCCCAAGCGGGGTTAGGTGTGGAAGAAGTGAGGCAGTTATCCTTGATGACCGCGCGGGAAATTCCAATGGATTTCTCTATGAGGAGTATAATGGGCGTAAATGTGCCAATAATAGAATTACCGGAAGATTTATCGCGAGAAGTTACGGAGCGGGGATATGGTCTCATAGATTCGTCATCTGCGGTAGACAGTTGTGCTAAAAGATTTGAAGAAGCACTGGCGAAGCTAATAAAGCTTGCCGAGCTGGAGGAGGCGGTAAGGAATCTCGCGGGCGAGGTGGAGAAGACAAAAAGAAGGGTCAATGCACTCGAATATGTGATGATCCCAAGATTGAAAACGACACGGAAATACATACAGATGCGTTTAGAAGAGATGGAACGAGAGAATTTCACGAGATTGAAGAAGATAAAAGCGATCCTGGAACGGAAGGAAGAATAGGTAGATAATTCAAAATGGAATTTTGTGCTTGCTTGTGATCAGGAACTTTTTCACTCGTTATTGTGCATATTCCAAAACCGAATAAGAATAAAATAAGTAAAAAACGAACGTAATAAATATGTCCAAAATGCGAATAAAAAGAGAGTGATAATTAAAAAAAGATGAATGAAAACGTATCATGTCGCCTAAGAGGAAGATGGTTAGAAAGGAAGGGATGCAGATGAAAAACATCATCACTTTTGCTGCGGTCATTACAGTAGCAATGGCGATAGTGCTTATTACATTTACTTCTTTAGCATCAGCAGATGCTGTTGAGCGAACCTATGACGGAGTAGGCGGCGTGCTGACATACGAAGGGGAACGTCCAAGGGATGCAAATAAAGAGACAAAAAGTATTCCCGTGTATGTGGGTGAAGAGATTCGCTTTAAGAATCTGGCAGGGGATTACGTAGATGTCATCGTCTCCGGCGCCTATGAGGGAGATGCCGATAAGAGGTCCGGCTGCATGGACTACCCGGTGAAAACGAACAAGTCATGGGATTCGAGTGGGATGAAAACGGGCTACTTCTTCAAAGTTGTCGAGAAAGGGACAGAACCAGAAATCGGTTGCTGGTTCAGTCTGGAGAAACACTCTTTTAGCTTGAAGCTCGAGAAAGATAAAGTGCAAGAGAAAGAGAGTTTCTACCTCTCATTAAAAACGAACAACAAGAAGCAGGGGGTGATGGAGCTCACCATCGAAGACAAGGATGGATATTCGATAATGAATGACAAGGCCCAAGACATATACGAGGTTCTCGTGCATTACACGGGGAGGGAATTTGACTCTGATCCGGCTGATGCAGAAGGTAAACCTGTGTGTGGAATAGTGCATGATGCCGAGGGTAAGCTTGTTTTTAATACCTCGCAGTTGAACATGAACGCGGGTAAATATGAGATAATCCTGAAAGACCATGCAACAGAGGTGAAGGAAGATGTAGATATAAAGGTCGAGAAGATCTATCTGGAAGTGGAATGTGATGATGCTGTGCTGAAAGGCGAGGACATTGTTATAGTAATAGAGAGTTCGTTCTACGAGGAAGAAGTAAATGTAACAATCGGAACATTTTACAATAAATCACTAACTTTTGACGAAGAAGGCAAGAAGAAGGTAAAAATACCCACTGATGATCTAGACTACGGCAGGTACAAGGTAACAGTTAAGGCTCACTGCATGTGGGACACTAGATATGTAATGATAAAGAAATGTGAAACGAGCATAGAAGTGCCGGATGATGCAATTGTCGGAGACATAGTACATATAGACGGGACCTCCGAGTCGGGCGATTCGGCTATTTTTGTGATTGATGATGTCTTTGAAGGCGAAGCAACAATAACCGATGATAAATTCAAATGGGACTGGGACACTAGCGGCGAACTCGACGGGTACCGAGGAATTGAAGTCTTCATACTTAGTGACTCTGCTAAAAATCCGGTTTCCATTGGTGACTCGGTCAGCGATGACTGGCAGAGAGAAGAGGGTGTGGACGCATCCGCATCTATATTCTTGTTTACACCCACATTCAGCATGACCGTTTCGGAATCCATAGCTAAAGGTGACCCCGTAGTGATAAATGGTACAGCTACGGGCACAGACCACGTTTATATCATCGTCTTCAACTACAAAGGGAAAGTGATGTACCCACCAGGTGTATCTGGGAATGATGTACCTGCAACGAGGACTCCGGTTGATGAAGGCGAATGGACAGAAACGATTGACAAGCTAAATAGCGGAGATTATGTAGTATTTGCTCTTAACGAGGGCGAAGATGGAGTAACAGAGGCAATAAGAGATGGTAAATGGGTAATTGGTGGCAAATGCAAGACTATGGAGCAGAGAGTGGCAATCCTCATGGATGAAGTGACCACGGCAGGCAGCGACGACCTGTACGAACTTGCTTATTTCGCCGTTACCATGCCTAGAGTACGTTTGACAGTACAAGAAACAGTGAAAATCGGAGATCCGATAAGTGTGAAAGTGGAGACGAACGTAAAAGATGGGGTAGCGGCTTTTGTATCGCTCTTGTCTAACGCAGATATAATAGATGAGATAACTGTTAAAGTCCAAAATGGCCGTGGGGATGCGAGTTTTAATACAAATGCGCTTCAACCAGGCAAATATGTCGTGACTGGCTCCATCAAGGGAGAAGCTTATACTGAAGTGGGTGTGAGACTGGAGAAGGCGGAGGTGATGGAAGTGGTGGAAGAGAGCGAAGAAGTTGAAGAATCCATATCACAGATCGAGCCAGAGACAAGAGTAGAAACAATTGAAAGCAGCGCAGGTGAAAGTGAACTAAATGAGAGTCCCGAAGGACAAGAAACGCCGGTAATCACATGGGATTTGCTTATTGCGGTCATCGTGGCAATTTCTATTTCGATTGTGGTGAGAAGACGTCGTTAACATCATATCTGCATAATTTCTACCTATTCAAGACGCAGATTTACACGGATTAACACAGATTTAATTTCTTCTGCGTTAATCAGCGTTAATCTGTGTCAATAATTAGTTTTAGTTAGCTATTATGCTTTCTTGTAGTTTGTATCACTTTCCCATCCCTTTTTGAGCCGCCAAACTTTGCGCTTGCGAACATGCCTTTGCAAGCAAAAGAGCTATTGTTTCTCTTTCATATATGCATGCGTTAATAGACAGATTCCTCGCATTTGTATACGCCTTCCGGATCAACGGCTTTATTGTCTCTGATGTTGGATAGGCGCAGTTAAAAGCCAAAGCCTGCGATTTCACACTTGCTTCGCGTAACATATCACCAATAGTATAGCGAGTTGGATAGTCATACTTTATGTTTGTGGCAAGCGAGAAAGCCGATCTTGCTGCTTCCGTTACATCCGAAAGGTACTTTGATGTGTCTACATTAAGTACATCAGACGAGAACAGCACACTCTCTCCCGAGTCATAAACGGCACACAGATCCAAACCTTCCGTTATCGGATAGATTTCGAGCTTTGCCAACATGTCAGCAAGCTCAGGAGAAACTATTTCTCCTTCTTCCACTGCTACTTTCCTCTGCTTTACTACTACTTTCCCGCTATCTATTCCGGATGGGATACCCAAATTCTGCAGTTCCCCTACTACCGGTCCAGGCCTGAGCGAAGTAGGTCCCTCCTCTATTACAATATCATGGGGTGCAACCGCACCTGCTTTTATTGGCGCTGGTATCTTACCCTTTTCCAGTACTTTATACAATGCAAAAGCATCTAAATCGGTAAATATCAACGCCATCTGGTCGTCAATGAAATCCACCATGTCATTCATTCCACTCCCACCAAAGGAACGGGCGATCATGCTATTCTTCGATACTTTCAACAATGCATCTCCCCGGAACTCCTTTCTTATACGCTGTAGTTGCTTAGAGCCTAATCCTCGTATCTTCGCTAGTCCTATGGTATCATACGAGCCAAGCAAACTAGTTATGCTCGCAACCTGCTCCTCCTTCCATTTCCTTGCTCGCTTTACCTTCTTTTTCATCTTTACGCCACCTTCACTGAGTGCCCCATTGTCGTTTTCATGTAAATAGAGGCTATATTTTGCCAGCCCCGCTCCAAACGCGATTCCACTGACTTTATTACTGCCGCGGCATTCTCTGCTATGTCCTTCGCATCCATATTCTTACGTCCTATATTCACCCATAGCGTTGTGGTCTTCGACCGCACCCTGGCAATCTTCTCCAATCGAGCCAATATTTGTATCGGGTCCGCGCCCGGCGGAATAGCTTCGGGCATTTTACCTCTAGGACCTAAAATAGCGCCCAAACTCTTACCCACAAGCGCCATAAGAGCAGATTCGGCAATAAAGTAATCGCATCTGTTCACAAGTGCCCTCGCTTTTTTCTTATCCATCCGCTTCAGCTCTTCCGGATCTATCACCTCAGCACCTACCTCTTTCGCTTTCATCGCTATCTCACCGGAAGCAATTGCGCCTATCTTCAGCTCCTTGAACTTCTTTGGTAACACTACGTCAACATTAATCCTGTTCTTCGGCTGTTTTAGATCAATATTCTTCAAATTTATGCTAAGGTCTACACTTTCAACAAAGCCACGCTCTTTTGAACTTAATACCTTTCCCACTGCCTCTAACATCTCTTCAGCTTCCATCTTTTGCTATATCCTCATCATACATGCCTTCTTCTATATCCTTCTGTATCTCTTTCGCCGCTTTCCCTTCCACTTTCAGACGCATAGAACCACAAGTGCCAATCATCTCTTTAATAGCACTTTTTAACGACGATGCTAACATGCCTTCTTTCTTCTTCTTCGCTATCTCTTTTAGTTGCTCTAGCGTTATATCGCCGGTATAATCAGTGGTGGAGTCAGTTTGTGCCTTTTCGATCCCTATTTCTTTCTTTATTAATGCGGATGTCGGCGGTATGCCAACAGTTATGTCGACCTTTCCCGCGTCTACGGTTATCTTCACTGGGACTTCCATCCCGGCATAAGCCTTCGTGTGCTCATTTATAGATTCTACTACATCCTTTATCTTTACGCCAAGTGGACCTAAGGCGGGACCTAACGGAGGCCCCGGACTCGCTTTTCCGCCTTCTACTAAAACTTCAACTACGGTCATTTTTTTTTCTCGCTTCGTGTTATCCTTAACCTTTTCCTTCTTTTTAACTAATAATGTTGTACTAGGATAAAACAAATAAAATTTTATGGGCGTAAAAATACGAGAGATAGTAGAGTTGAGAGAGACGAGTTTAGGTGCTCTCGCAGGCAAAATCGTTGCAGTTGATGCTTATAATACGCTTTACCAGTTCCTGAGCATCATTCGCCAGCCCGATGGTACTCCGCTGACGGATTCTTCTGGTAGAATAACTTCTCATCTCTCCGGACTGATATACCGCACAACGAATTTAATGGAGGCGGGGCTAAAGCTGGTATTCGTTTTCGATGGTAAACCATCAGAGCTAAAAGCGGATGTTATTAAGGCCCGGTCAGAACGGCGGGAAGCGGCAATGCAAAAGTGGGAAGAAGCAAAGGTGCTGTTCCCGGAAGATGCGTTCAAGTATGCGCAAGCATCAGCACGAATTGACGCAACGATAGTGGCAGATGCGAAGACGCTTTTG
>CBDAFQ010000027.1:0-3657 GCA_965195275.1 uncultured ANME-1 euryarchaeote
TCTACGAACTGCAGCTTGGATAATAGCATAGGTGCGATGGCGAGTAGGATAAAGGCAACGTTATTTGGATGGAAGCCCGGAACAAGTCCTGTTATCGTGCCTAGTAGTACTCCGAGCATTGAAAAGGCAATGAGCAATAGCAGCGGCAAGAATGGGTCTATCATCTTCTAATATCCATAGGGCCTGTTAGTTTATTACTGTGTGTGTTGTCTGGTGGTAGTACCCCGTGAGCAGTATTTGTTTATCTCGCGATAAAATCCAAGGAGAAGAAGATTAGAAGAACTGATAATTATGAGGTAAGAAGAGAAGGTTAGTCTCACTCCCTGCAACTATCCAAAAGCAGCATCTACTTCTTTAAGTTGTTTTAAAAGTTTTTCGCTCTTCTCAATAATCTTTTCCAATCCACCACAACCACTATAACCCCTGCGATTAATGCCGATGCTATTTCTTGTAAAAGAAACTTCTTTGAACTCGGAACTATCCCATAATAGCCTATTTTTTAATTGCGACTTCTAATATGTCCCCGAAAAACGTGCCTATTATGAATACGACCACAAAGATTATTACTGTTATGAACATCCCGATTGCACTCGCTGCTGAGTATACGAGTCCACCAATAAAAAGCCCAATAAAACCAAATATTATCCCAAGAATAATACCATATATAATTCCCTTTTTTAAAAGTTCCCATCGCTTTTCCTTTCCCGGTTTCACGTACCCGTATATCAGTCCAATAATAAACGCAAGTATCTCAAATAACATTTTTTCAGCTTCATAAATTATAAAAGTGCAGGGGTATATAAATTTTTCTATTTTATCCCCAGATTTAAGCTTAAGCAGGTTATTTTCTCACTCGACATACCTAATCCCTTTTGCCTAACTGGAAAGGGTCAATACATCGTGAACTCTTTTTGATATAGACACTATAAAAGCATCCTTAGTGATGTGTTATGGCTGTTGAGGAACAAGAGCGGATTGATTCCGTAAATAGATATATTAGGGGGGATAAGCCGGTGAATATTTGTAGAGACGTGGCTAGGTTAAAAACATGGCTCTTTACATGGGTGAGTAGGTTCGAAAACGGCGAGGAGGAGTGGTACAAATCTCAGTCAAGGGCACCTAAAAAACATGGACGAAAAACGCGCAAAGATATTGAAAGCACAATTGTAACCCTCAGAAAAGCTCTAATGGTGGGTAACGAGCATGAATTAAAATATCTCGGTGTAGGCGCTGATGCAATTCAGTATAGGATGGAGAAGCTTGGTTTTTCGAAGTAGGAGATACCTTCTGTATCAACGATAAAGCGGATTGTGAAGAAACAAGGTCTGAAAGTGAATAAGCGGGAGCGCTATAAACGAGTAAAATCCAAAAAGCGATACACGATCCTGAATCCTGCACAGATCGACGAAATGCACCAGATGGACTTCGTGGGTCCAAGATTTATTAAAGGATATGGTGCCGTCTCGGTCCTTAATCTCATCGATGTGGTCTGCAATCGGGTTCACATTGAGCAGTACGATACCAAAAGCATGGATAATATAATCGACTTTCTTATCCGGTATTGGCGTAATAATCCTATTCCCAGATATTTACAGGTCGATAATGGGATGTACTTCATCGGGGACTTTAAATACCCGCGTAGATTTAGTCGTTTTGTACGATTATGCTTATACGTTGGTGTTGAAGTCTGTTAATAGGGTAGCGATAGCGAAAACGGCTTCGAATCACGGCGGTCTTGGCGATATGGGCGGTATCCCTTCACGAAGCACGCATTGATCTACTACCTCATCCGAGTCACTCACCACCTTTAATCTGACTTCATCTCCATTTACATAGATCATACAATAGTGCTTGCCCGGATAGAAACACTCAACGCTTTTTGACCATGGCATCTCTTGTTGTTGCGCAAAAAATGGCGCACCCGCTCCGCCGGAAACGATCTGCCAGACTTGATTGGTAAAATTAGAATTCGATGAACCATCCAAATATACCGCCGTTTCACTATCTATGGATGTTCTGTGATAATTATGTTCGTGACCAAAGAATACCGCTACCACCTTACCATTCTGGCTAATTGCCTCCCACAATTCATCTCTGCGGTCAACTACGTACGTGCGGTCGAGTGGAGTTCCCTCATAGTCCTCGTTTTTAGCGATTTCCCCACCATTATACCATTGCGAGTCCTGTGGATGACCTCCATTTGGAAATGCTGGCGTGTGCGCGAACATAAAAATGTGCTTAATCGAAGAATTACTTTTGGCATCGCACAGAACATTTTTAATCCACTCAAGCTGGTTCTTCATCACATATCCCTCAAGGTTCCCACCAAAATCTTCTGGATTACTGCACCACCAGTAGTGTGTGTTAAACGAGATGATCCTCGTATTCGCGTAGTCAAAGTAGTAAACATTCTCACTGTAACTTGGAGCGATAGGATTTTCAGGATTGGGAAAACTATTTGCGGGATTTACAAACTCCTCTGCAAAAACCGTTTCAGCACTCTTATTCGTGCTGTCATCACGTTTATCAAATGCTATGCCGTATTCGCTGTATTTGCTTCCATCGTCATAGCAATCTATCAACACTTCGTGATTTCCCATGCCTTCGTAAATCGGCACATAGCATCCAACTTGTTCGGTCGCATCCTTCCACGCCTTAAGCTGCATGCGGAAGTCGGTTTCATTCGTTGTGCGGCCATTGATCAAATCCCCGCCAAAGAGGATAAAATCGGCACCGTTGTTGTATGCGTCGATCATGAACCTGCTGAGCGTATGATAGTTTGTTCCGCCAAAGGCTCTTTCTCCGCCTCCGACACCTGTTCTACTATCAGTCATAAATGCAAATTCAAAATTTGCATTTGCAGATGTCGGTGCAGTCTTAAAATGATATGTCCAAGGGGTTTTCACTCCGTCAATGAGTATTTCGTATTCATAGGTTGTATTCTGAGAAAGGCCTACAATGGGTATCTCATGAGGGACTGCTGACCCATTAGGATCAAGATATTGACGACCACTGACCTTCACCGCACCTGTTGTTGCTTCACTTGTATCCCAAGAGATGATGGCACTGGTAGTTGTTACTAAATTTACAAAGGGCCCCTCTGTAATACACGGCACAAGGTTGCAGTCTTCATCGACCTGGAAGCGCCCAGCATAAAATGCTGATGTAGCTCTATCGGGATTGCAGAGTTCGATACGATAGCAGATTACACCGCCATTCTCTTTAAAATTGCAGAGGTTATACTTGGGATTCTCAAATTTGCTCAGGTCAATAGAAACGTTGTGCGATGTGCTTTTTCCAGTCAACTCCTCTGTTTCATCTAATCTGTACTGTGGCACTTTTATCTCTTGCTGGGGCACATAAAGTCCATAATATACCCTTGCCTTTGGGGTTGCATATATTGTATCGAAGTATATTGTGGCTTCTTTTCCTGCTGCATCAACAGTCACGCGGGGTTCTCCAGTTAAAAGGTAATCAGGCGTATACACCATTTGTGAGAAAGCAGGATAGGTAAAGCTATGTCCCAAATTACCAGGTTGTGCGCACGCAGGCACCGCAAGCATAAGCATCATTAAAATACTTATAAAGCATAGCGACAAGTTTTTTGCATTTGCTTTACTCATATCTTTTAGTTTCACCTCTTTTTTATTTTTATTT
>CBDAFQ010000028.1:0-15020 GCA_965195275.1 uncultured ANME-1 euryarchaeote
GTTAACAAATCGGATACTTCACCTTCACGATGCGGTATGCGATGAATAATGCGAGAAAGAAACCGAGGAATGTGAAAAAAGTAGAAAAGACAAAGCCTAGTGTGCTCCCCCCTAGCATATTACCAAGCACAAAACCACCAAATAAACCGAGTATGGTAAAACAGGAAATAAAAATAGCGTATGGAAGGGCATAAAAAATAACATTGCCCTTTAGCCCCTCTTTCATTTTTACCCTATTTTACATTTGGCTTAGCACTATACGCTATTATATCTTCGTCCAGAGCATGAATGCAATCAAAAGCCCATATATAGCAATCGCTTCTGCAAGAGCAACGAAAATCAGAACACGACCAAACACTTCAGGCTTCTCAGCCGTAGCTCCAGCCGCTGCTACGCCCGTAGCAGATATTGCTATACCTGCAGCAAGCGCTGATCCCGTCATTGCAATACAAGCCGCCATTGCTATCCATCCGCTATCTGTAACTCCTGACACTACTTCGTCTTGTGCAGACGCAACACCTACTCCTGTGAGTAGCAAGAGCAAGCAAAGCGTAAATGCAAATCCGTATCTCGAGTTCATATCTTTCCTTTTCACCTTTTTCTTTTTACATTTATTTATATCTATTGAAAGGTGATACGATTTTTAGCATATAAAAGTTTCTGGTTTTAGCCCGAAAAAATAAATGAATATCCCATATATTTTACGGTTGAAATAAAGAATGGGGTGGAAACCCTGCGCATGGGCGTTTATTTCTGCCATTGTTGCGTAAACATAGCGGCGGCATTCGGTAGATGTTAAAGCGGAGTTTGCAGAAGGATTACCCGCGGTATAGTAATCATGCTCTTCATCTGTGAGTTGCAGAGCCGTCCCTTATGTTGCTATGAAACAGTAAAGGAGACAATTCATACAATGGGAATTTATATTAGGATAAAGTCACAATCCCTACTTCTATCTTGTCCGCTATAGTTATAATACCATAAGTTTTATACTTTGCCGGGAAGGCACCAGTTGCACTGCCGGGATTGAAGAAAATAGTATCGCCTTTTCTTTTAATTTCCGGTTTATGCGAATGCCCGTAGATGATCAAGTCCAAATCGTCGCCCAATTTAGATTTTACCCGTTCTGCTAACCCAAATGGGCTTCCACCCTCTGAAGGATGTGTGACACCAATTCTAAACCCTTCAACTACAAAAATAGCTTCTCCCGGGAGTTCCGCCTTTATTTCTTCTGGGTCCATATTGCCATGAACACCTTTAAATTCGCCCAATTTCATCATTTGGTCAAGAAAACGTCTACTTGTATAGTCACCCGCATGTATTATCAAATCAACACTATTCAGATCTTCCAAAATACGTTCGTGCAAATCCGTCAGAACATTTGCATGTGTATCAGAAAGCACCACTATCTTCATTTCTGTATTAATCAATCTTATTTTAGTATACTCTTTAAAGTTATTTACCCTTATAGTATTTGTATAGCTAATCTTAAAAACCACGAGATTCCACAAGATTAACACAAGAAATTAGGGTTAATAGGGCTGGGATAGCTAATAGTTTATTAAAATCCGATTACTATTATTGTTTTCTCGTGAAAATCTGTGTAATCTTGTGGTTAACAAGAACGAATATGCTAGTCCAATGGCTCCACCGCATCCTGACTCAATGAGAACACCTCCTTAAGCTGATCTGTCGATAATTCCGTGACCCAGGCCTCACCAGCACCGATAATAGACTCGGGAAGCTCCTTCTTACGCTCTATCATCTGATCTATGCGCTCTTCAAGTGTGCCAATGCAAATGAACTTATGTACATGCACGTTTTTCCTCTGTCCGATACGGAAGACGCGATCCGTTGCCTGATTTTCAACTGCTGGATTCCACCACCGGTCAAAATGGAAAACGTGATTCGCAGCAGTCAGATTGAGTCCAATCCCACCAGCCTTAAGAGAAAGAATAAATAGCGGTGGCCCATGTGGGTCTATTTGGAACCTAAGAATCATAGCATCTCGCTGCTTCTTTGTCGTGCCGCCATGCAAGAATAGCGTCTTGCAGCCCTGTTTCTCCTGTAAATAGTGCCATAGCATAACGCCCATTCCCGCGAACTGAGTGAAAATCAGTGCTTTGTCACCCTCTGCAAGCACTACCTCAAGCATCGCTTCCAACCGGGCAAGCTTTCCGGAACGTCATGGCAAAGGACTACCATCCTGAAGGAACAATGCCAGATGATTGCTTATTTGTTACTGTTTCATTAGAGTAACGTCTGTGTAACTCTGTGAAATCCGTGTCAAATTATGATATTAATCAAAACTTTTTGGGTAAACTATATACTGGGAGTTCCCTTAGGCTACGAGGTGGATAACATTTCTTTCAAAAAGTTTTAAAAGCTTTACAAAAGAAATATTAAACCAAAAGGTATAAAAATATACCAAAAGGTTTATATTTTTTCAGGGAATGGGTGACACGGAATTTTAACCTCATGGAAATTGTAATACTGAGATTGGGACACCGCCCGGAGAGGGATAAGCGGATAACCACTCATGTTGGATTAGTTGGACGTGCATTAGGAGCGAAAGGCATGCTACTCGCATCTGGGGATAAGGGCATAGCGAGAAGTATAAATGAAGTCACACAGAGGTGGGGTGGTGATTTCTTTGTACAAACAGGAGTGAAATGGAGCGACGAGCTAAAGAGATGGAAGCAAGAAGGCGGGAAAGTGTGTCATCTGACGATGTACGGTGAGAACATTCTTGACGTGATCGATGAACTAAGGGCAGAAGCGAAAAAGGATAAAGCGCGTTTTATGGTCGTAGTGGGTGCCGAAAAAGTACCATACAGTGTTTACGATGTTGCAGATTGGAACATTGCGATATCAAATCAGCCACATTCAGAAGTAGCTGCTTTGGCTCTGTTTCTTGATTATTTACAGCGTGGCAAAGAGCTAAAAACTAAATTCGGGCATGCCGAGATGGAAATAGTGCCTAAGAGGCGAGGTAAAGAAGTAATAAAGAAGGTTAATGGTAAATAAAAAGAGCTAACCCACTTCCACGCCTTCTCCCGCTTTATCCGGCTTCCTAGCAGCAGGCAACTGCTTCATCTCCGGTTTCACCTTCACTCTCAGTATGTTCGTAGAACGGACATGATAGACCGGATCACCGGTCATTGGATCGTAATCCTCAGTGCGAATAATACTGCTCACTACCGTTTTAAACTTCAATACCGTGCCGTCATCCAACGTATATTCATTCCAATCCTCTTTTATCGTCTCAAAGTCTACATCCATCGCTCCTATCTCCCTCCCATTTGGTAAACGAACTTTCAATTTCTCCACCCTTTCTCTCCCTTTTATAAATGCCTGATTATATGAATTTATTCTTTATGAATATAAACGTCCCATTACTCTTTTTCATTCTAGATAAAGTGTAACATTCTAATTATCAATAATTAATTTTAGTTGGATATTATGCTTTCTCGAGTACCGTGATGTACCGGTTTAAACTTTTATGTACACGGTACACATACGTTTCAAGGACACGGAAAAAAAGTCCTTGAGAACGTGAACACGGGAAATTGGATACGATAACCGCTTTCCCGCCTGGTTTAAGCAAACGATGTATTTGAGCTAAAGCATCCGGGAATAAGCGTTCTAATGACGATGCAAAACCTGACCGGGCTATTAGAGAAGATCGGCCATAAGGCATGTCTGTTGCAATCGCATCAATGCAATTATCCCGTAATGCCGTCTTAGCAGCATCCCCTATCATTAGAGCACCCGTCAATCCATAAAAGTTCAAGTTTTCTGCGGTTCCTCGCACCATCTGCTCCTGCACATCTATCCCGTGTACACGCGCTCCGATCATGCCCGCTTCTATTAATAGCCCACCGGTGCCGCAGAACGGGTCAAGAAAAAGCTCGTTCTCTTTTATGCCACTGAGATTAACCAGAGCACGCGCAACTTTTGGTAGTATGACGCCGGGCGAGAAGAAAGGTCTGAACTGAGGTTTCCTTGCCTCATATCGCTTCTTATCAGTCGAATGCAAAAGCAAACAGAAAAAACATGTTTGCTCTGTTAATAGCAGCACAAAAGTGTTCGAGGGATTTGATAGATTTACTTTATAACCCTTTCCTTTTATGATCGCCCCCACTTGTTCTATTAGAGGTTTCTTCTCCAGATAAGAGTTGTTTTTCGGCATACGAACAGCGAATGTGCTACCTGTTTCCATGAACTTGTATACATCTGAGTTTTTTACCATCGCCAGTATCGCATCCTCCTTCGGCTCACTCATGCCGTTCACTTCGTATATCCGGTGCGTCATCCCCAACCGATTAGATAGAACCGCAAGAGTTTTCGATCTGATTTGTGCATCAATCACCAGTATACCGTTTAAAAAGATTTTCACATCGTAAACGATACTTAACGCATTTAAACACGCTAAAACCTCTGCTTTCGGCAGTGTGTCATGCTCACCTGAGAGTTCAAAAGCAACTAACATTTTTATCCTTTAGTATTTGTATAGGGTAACTCACAAATATTAATTTACCCGAACTGAATCGTATCATTTTCCAATGATTTTTAAGACACCGATTAACGCAGATTAACACAGATTTAAAGTAGTGCAATAATTGATTTTCTAATTTTAATTCTATGAACCCGTAAAAACTTAATAATCTTTTCGGGTCAGTAGCGTCTGTGGAAATCCGTGAAATCAGTGTCTTTGTATGATATTTATCAAAATTGGTAAACTATTTACTGGGAGTTCCCTAGCAAAGCTAAAAAACCACGGGATTTTACAAGATTTACACAAGATTTTGGGGGTTAACAGGGGATAAAAGAGCCAATAGCGTACTTAAGCCTGATCTATATTACTATTTTCTCGTGTAAATCTGTGTAATCTTGTGGTTATTTACCAAAGAAAACTATCTTAGAATATAGTATATAAAATAAAATAAATTTTATGACATAGAAGGGGGAAAGGAGAAATGGTGATAGAAATCGAAGATCTTAGACATGGAACCGAGCTTTTGAAGAATGGTTTCGCATCCTTACAAAAGGGGGGTGTGATAATGGACGTAACAAGTGCAGATCAAGCCAGAATTGCAGAGGAAGCAGGTGCTATTGCTGTTATGGCGTTGCATGCTGTCCCAGCGGACATAAGAAAGGCGGGCGGTGTAGCAAGAATGGCGGACCCTGTGGTCATCTCAGAAATCGTTGATACCGTTACGATACCGGTGATGGCAAAATGCCGTATAGGTCACTTTGTAGAGGCGGAGATACTGGAAGCGTTGGGTGTTGATATGGTTGATGAATCGGAGGTCCTAACACCGGTGGACACGCATCACGTGGACAAAAGAAAGTTTACAGTGCCTTTCGTATGCGGAGCTCGCAGTTTAGGTGAAGCATTGAGGCGGATAGAGGAAGGGGCGGCGATGGTGAGGACAAAAGGCGAAGCTGGTACTGGAGATGTCAAGGAAGCTGTTCGACACATGAAATTGATTATGGGCGAGATAAGATCGCTAAAAGGTAAAGATGACGAGGAGTTAAAAGACGCCGCAAAAGAGTTGAAAGTATCAATAGGTGTGGTGCAAGAGACAGCGGAATTGCAACGGTTACCGGTGGTTAATTTCGCCGCGGGCGGTGTAGCAACACCTGCAGATGCCGCACTTATGATGCAACTCGGAGCAGACGGAGTTTTTGTAGGCTCTGGTATATTCAAATCGAGCGATCCGGAAAAGATGGCTTCGGCTATTGTGGATGCTGTGAACAACTATGATGATCCAAAACGACTGGCGGCAATTTCTAAGGGGTTGGGGTCACCAATGAAAGGTATAGATGTGAGTACTTTGGCAGAAGAGGAGATGCTGCAAGTGCGTGGGTGGTAACGTGTCTGCTCAAAATCCGATGAATTTTGACCTGACAATGCAAAATTAAATTAATTGTAAAAGTCAAAATAAAGTTGCACAATTTCTTTTAGTTACTGTTCATACACTTAAAGGGCCGGCATCTTTAAACCCTTCCCTTTTTCCCATTCCCGCCTCGCGTTCCAGTTCTTCCGGCTTGAATAGCAGTTTTATCACGTTCTCGGCATGTTCCCGCGTACGACGGTCGGAAAGCCACGCAAGCTCTTTCTCCTCCGCTGCTTCATCTTCATACACAAAAACCTCAATTATGTGCTTGGAAGTGAGCAGTTGTGCTGCTATTATACCAAGAGAGGCTTCATATGCACACTGCTTATCTATAGCTTCAGACCCGGGCATGCCCAAAGCCATCACGATATCGCATCCGCTCTCCTCTATCAGCTTCTTCGATGCTACTGGCAGGTCCTTTATCCCCGGGACCGTGTACCGCTCTATCTTAACGGATATTCGCTTATTCAGCTCATCTATTGCCGCTGCACCCATGTCATATCTCGCAAAGGTAGTATCCGCAATGCCTACTTTCTTCATTTCTTCTAATACCCTTCACTAGTCCACACAAGCCAAAGCCCTAAATGGGCATACGTTCACACACACTTCACACCGAATACATTTATCCTCTTCCAACTCTATCTGCCACGATGGATCGAACTTAAACACGCCGGTAGGACAGATAGAAATGCAAGCACCGCAATGGATACATCTCTCTTCATCCCACGCGATTAGTTTCATTAATTTCCGTACTTCAACGCCCTTTTCCCTGAAATGTTCTACAACACTATTCACTTTATCGCTCGGTACGTCAACAATGAGCTCACCACTCACCGCATCCACGTTTGCCTTATCTATGTTTATTTTCGCACCTGTCTCGAGTATTACTTCCGCAGTACGCGGCGTTTTGTGTCCAGGTCGGGGGAACCGTAATAAAAGCTTCATTTTCGTTTATCTGTATCTATTTATTTTATAAAGATATAATATTTCTTTAGTTGTAGAACAGCGAGTAGAGCATGACAGTAAGGATTCGAGATTTTGTAATAACTAAGCAAGATTGGATCTTCTCTGTTGTCTGTTATGACTTAGGCGAAGAGGAAGTGAAATGCCTCTTACGATATATCCCGGACGATAGAGGCGAAAGAGTCGCGGATAGGGGTCGATACCGGAAATTAGACTTTGACGAAGCATATGAGTTCTTGGGCGGACATTGCCCCGAATATGTGAAAGGTGGCATGCAGGTGGTTCCAAAAGAGGATATAAAAGAAATCCTGCGACCAGAGGAGGAACTCCCGTTAATTGCCGAGCGAGAAGAGCAGGCCCAAACTATTTTTGAGCTTCTTGGAAATCGTATCCCAAGTGACAGAATAGGGATTACCGGCTCCTACTTATGTGGTCTTAACAGCGAATTTTCGGACCTCGATTTCGTCCTTTATGGGCTGCCGAACTTCAACATAGCGAGAGAGGTTATAGAAGCAGCAGTGGAAGAAGGCATACTCGTAGAGATAAATGATGCCGTGTGGCGGCGGATATATATTAAAAGGCAGCCGGAATTGAGTTACAATAGTTTCGTCGCACATGAACAGAGGAAGAAGAATAGGGGTGCAATCGGGAACACATACCTTGATATTTTATACACGCGAGACCGCGAAGAGATAAAGCAGTTGGATATGAGAAATTATGAAATAGGCGAAAGGATAGGTTATGCAAAGATAACAGCGGAAGTAAAGGACGCCTCTTTTTCATTTGATAATCCCGCGATATACGAAATAGAACACCCCGAGATAAGCAAGGTTCTTTCTTTTACGCATACATATGCCGGGCAAGCGTTAGCAGGCGAAAAGATAGAAGCTCGTGGTGTAATAGAGCGCACAAAGCATGAGTTGAGATTGGTAGTGGGTACGACAAGGGATGCGAAGGGCGAGTGGATAAGGTCGCTCTCGCTTTGAAATGATCTTTGGAAAGGATGCAGGATGGAGGTTTGACTTGCATCCTCACAATTTCTCTCGTGAGAATGTGTTCAAGAAAGCATAATATCCGACTAAAATTAATTATTGACACGGATTAACGCTGATTAACGCAGAGGAAATTAAATCCGTGTAAATCTGCGTCCTAAATTAAAAATGTAGAAGTTTATACTTTATATACAAGCACAGAAAAACCTTCTTGGAAAGGGGAAGAGTCATGGAACTTAAAGTGAAGATACTTGCAGATAAAGAGGAAGAAAGAAGATTGGAAGTCTCAAATGATGCTACATACGAGAATGTATTAGAGAAACTCGGAATAAATCCGGTGGAGGTTGTTGTACTTCGTAATAGTAAGCCCGTGCCGGAAGATGAAAAACTGGAGAATCTAAATAATGGCGAGGTAACGATTATCAGAATTGTCTCCGGAGGGTGATGTAAAGGTATATCTTTAGCTAAACTAACAAACAAACTAATCTTGAAACACTGCAAAAAAAAATGGACGATAACAAATATATAGGGCATTTTACGGAACTCGTGGAATTAGAACGCGAGGAGCAGATGCGGCGGCATGAAGAGGAGATGCGGCGGTTGAGTGGTCGGGAACGGGAAGAGCGGGGTAGAGCCTTTCTAAAGATGAAGGGAAAATCTCAGGACCTGGGACTGGGCGGAAAGCACTTGGTGAAGTTTAGAAAACAAACTCCTGGTTCCACATTACCAGAAAGTGAAATAGAAGTTGGAGATCTCGTACTGATAAGTAAAACAAGCCTGTGGGATGAGGACAACCCGCTGGGTACGGTAGCAGAGAAGACCTCGTATGCAATCACAATTGCATTTGATAATGCGCCACCCGGTTTTGTATATCGTAAAGACCTCAGAATTGACCTTTTTGTCAATGACATTACGTTTCAACGGATGCTCGAAGCTTTAAAGCAATTTAAAAGATTGCCGCGTTGGCGTAAGGACAAATTACTTGGTAATACGGCCCCCGAATTCGCCCAGGCAGGTAAGATAGAATTCTTTAATACGAAATTGAACAAAAGCCAACAGGAAGCGGTTGTAAGGAGTTTAGCGGCACGTGATTTCTTCCTCATTCACGGACCGCCGGGAACGGGTAAGACAATAACCTGTGTTGAGGTCATAGCACAGCTTATTCAGCGCGGCAATAGGATATTAACCGCAGCGGACTCCAACGTGGCGGTGGATAACTTAGTAGAACGATTGGACAGAATAGGTGTGAACGTGGTACGAATAGGGCATCCGGCACGAATAATACCCGCTTTACGAAGAAGAAGCCTCGATTATCTTGTTCAAGATGAACCGGACTATCGAAAAGCGCAAGAGTTCAGGAAGCGAGCATATGAGCTAAAGGAAGACATGAAGCAGTTTATCATGCCAGAAATGCGATGGAGACGCGGGTTAAGTGATGAAGAGATAATGCTGCTTGCAAGTGAAGGGGCGACAACAAGGGGAATACCGCTGAAGAAAATAGAGGGCATGAAGAAATGGCTTGATTTGAAACATGAGTTAGATCGGTTATTTGGTGATGCACGTGAACTGGAAGAGCGTGCAATAAGGCGAATTATAAAGGCTGCAACAGTAATTTGCGCAACAAACAGCACTGCGGGCTCGGAGATACTAAAAGGCGAAAAGTTCGATTTTGCCGTTATTGACGAGGCTACTCAGTCCACCGAACCTTCAGCATTGATTGCCGTGCTCAAGGCGAAGCGGTTTATCATGGCGGGGGATCACAAGCAGCTACCACCTACTGTTTTGAACGAGGAGGCGGCATGCAGGAGTTTCACCAAGAGTCTTTTCGAGCGACTTCTGGCGCTACATGGTGATAAGATACGGGTTATGCTTGATGTGCAGTATAGAATGAACGAAGAGATAGCGGAATTTCCGAATCGGGAGTTCTATGATGGTAAGCTGAAAGCAGATGAACAGGTAAAACGGCGTACTCTTATGGATATACTCCCGGAATCAGTAGATGAAGAGAGTGAAGATGTAAAACCATTTTTGTTTATTGATACAGGAGGTAATGCTGAGCTTGAGGAACGTGTACGAAAAGGTTCTACATCGAGAGAGAACCCCGGTGAGGCGAAATTGGTTAAGGCTGTTGCCGAACGGCTGTTAAACATGGGTATAAAACCGGAAGATATAGCCGTTATCTCGCCTTACGATGACCAGGTAGCGCACATTAAAAGGATGCTCCATGTAGAGGGCTTGGAGATAAAGACGGTGGATGGGTTTCAGGGCAGAGAGAAGGAAGTTGTTATTGTGTCATTTGTGAGGAGTAACAAATCAGGGACTATAGGATTTCTCAAGGATTTGAGGCGGCTTAATGTCTCCATAACGAGAGCGAAACGGAAGTTGGTTTTAATTGGAGATTCCAATACGCTGGAAAGCGAAGGGTGTTATAGACGGCTTGTTGCGTTGGCGAAGGAGAGCGGATGGTATAAGAGGGCGATTTAGGGTTCAAGGACAACATAAATCAGGTCAATGCAGTTATTATTTATGCTTGTGTATAAGAAAGGAAAGAGGCACCGATTATCATTTTTATGATTTTATTTATATCTACTTATCTTATATCTATCATCTATTCATATCACTACGTTTAAAGAGAGGGAGTAGGCAATCCCAGATGAGTGTGAACATGGAAAAAGGAACAACAAGTAAAGTACTTGTAACCGACAATATCTCAGAAGAGGGGATAAAGAAGCTGCGTGAGTTTGGAGACGTTGACGTCGAACTGGACTTAAGCAAGGAAGATTTGGCGGTGCACATTGCAGACTATGATGCTCTGGTGATAAGAAGCGGTACAACAGTGACGAAAGAGATAATCGATGCCGGCAAACGTTTAAAGGTAATAGGTAGGGCTGGTGTCGGTGTGGACAACATAGATGTGGAAAGAGCGACGGAAAAGGGGATTATGGTAGTTAATTCGCCCGAGGCAAATACCATATCTGCTGCGGAGCATACCTTTGCGATGCTGCTCAACCTTTCGAGGAAAATACCGGCTGCAAATGTGTCGTTGAAATCAGGCAAGTGGGAAAGAAAGAAGCACCTGGGTGTGGAAGTGAACGGCAAGGTATTGGGCACAATCGGTCTGGGGAGAGTAGGGAGTGAAGTAGCGAAGCGAGCAAAAGGGTTTGGAATGCGAGTAGTTGCTCACGACCCGTTTATATCACAGGATAAAGCGAAAGAACTAGGAATTACGCTTTTGGGCTTTAAGGAGGTACTTGCTACTGCCGATTTTATAACTCTGCATACGCCACTCACAAAGGACACGCACCATATGATAGGTAAGGGCGAGTTCGAATTGATGAAAGACGGCGTTCGTGTAATAAATTGTGCTCGTGGTGGTATATTAGATGAGGATGCACTGAAGGACGCGATAAAGACAGGTAAAGTAGCAGGCGCTGCTCTGGACGTCTTCGAGCATGAGCCGCCAAATAATCATGATTTGCTAGAACTGGAAGAAGTGATCGTTACGCCGCATTTAGGTGCATCGACAACCGAAGCGCAGAGAGCTGCTGCTGTTGTCATTGCCGATGAGGTAATAGGGGCGTTAAGGAACAAGCCGGTAAAAAATGCGCTTAACATGCTATATGTCGAAGAGGAGTTGATGGATACCGTAAAACCGTATTTAGTGTTAGCCGAGAAACTGGGATTACTCTGTGCACAACTGATCCCGAAATCGCGTCGAATTGAGCAGTTTAACGTTTCTTATGAAGGTGAATTAGGCGCGGTAGAAGCAGGCATAGGTAAAAACACAAGAATGATAACCGTAGCGCTACTGAAGAACTTCCTATCGTGGTTCACAGATGGTGTGAACTATGTGAATGCCGAGGCAATAGCGAAGAAGTTCGGGTTTAAAATTACTGAGAGTAAGACAGAGGGCGTTGAAAATTTCACATCCTTAATTAGCATTACCTTGCGTACAGAGGGCGAGTTTGAAACGACCGTTTCCGGTACGCTATTCGGCAAAGACGATCCGAGAATAGTGCGGATAGATGGCTTCTGGATGGATGCGTCTCCTTCAGGCCACATGCTCATATGCTCCTTCATTGATAAACCTAGGGTGATAGGACCTGTTTGCACGATTCTGGGTGACCACAGCATAAATATAACCGGGATGCGAGTGGGGCGTGAGAAGATAGAGGGCGAAGCGGTGATGGTGCTTAATGTTGACAATCCGGTTGCTGGCGATATTATAGAAGATATAATGAAGGTAGAGCATGTAATAGATGTAACGTTGGTGAAACTGTAGAAATGATAAAGAGAAGAAGGGTAAAATTTGCACGATATGGCTGGTGGAAGAAGAAGAAGCTGAGTAAGAGCTGGAGAAGGCCTCGTGGCCATGATAACAAGGTGCGAGAGCATAGAGGTGGAAAACCTGCATGGGTGCAAGTAGGGTATAGAAGGAGAAAGGAAGATCGTGGCTTGCATCCGTCAGGAATGCACGAAGTGCTTATCTTCAATCCAAATGACCTCGCTAAGGCGGATCCAATAGATGAAGTAGCTGTGCGGATCGCATCAACAGTTGGGAGACGGAAACGGGAAGTGATAGAAGAGAAAGCTGCTGCGCTTGGTATTAAAGTGCTTAATCCTATGCGACATGTCGGGTTCGCGACATCCGAATAACTGACTGCCCGCTAAGCTAACTATTCACGGGCACGGTCATATTTTACCGCGGAGTGCGCGGAGAACGCAGAGGCATCAGAAGAAACAAGCGTGGGTTGGAACGCTCTTGTCTTGTCTTGTCTTATCTTAAACTCTGCGCCCTCTGCGATCTAAGCGGTGATATACTTTACACCGCCACACATTAAGACACGGATTAACGCAGATTAACACAGATTAAAAGTAGGGTATTGATTTTTTAATTTTGATTCTATGAACCCGTAAAAACGTAATAATTTTTTAGGACTTTAGAGTAGCGTCTGTGTAAATCTGTGTCTTTGTATGATAATTATCAAAACTATTTGGGTAAACTTTTTACTGGGGGTTCCCTTATTATCAATCTGTGTCGCTGTGAAGTATGGTTGACGAGCGGAACTTCATGAATTGATTACAGTGCCATGATGATCGCCGTGAACGGCACCGGTAATATTACGTGGGTTGCGGCCATCAATAACGATAGTCTCTATTCCGCTCCGTTCTATTATCTTCGCAGCAACGGGATCTATAACAATTCGTGACCCTGCTTTTAGCACCTCTTTCATTGTCAGTGCTACGAGTTCCTTTGCGGTGAGCCGGTCGTATTTCTTCGCGTCCGGATAAATATGCGGGTCTGCATCATAGACGCCGTCTACTGAGGTTACAACTATGAGACGGTCTGCATATACGTATTCAGCGAGGATCGCAGCTACTGCATCGGTTGTGTGTCCGGGGCTTACACCGCCCATTACTGCTATCTTCTTGTCTTCTTTCACCGCAGCCACTTCTTTATAATCGGGAAACGGTTCCGGATACGCATCTTTTAACGCAGTGATGAGCAATTTCGCATTTATTCGCGTCACCGCTATGCCGATATAATCGCAGCAGGCTTCGTTCGCGCCTAAATCACGTGCTATATTTATACTGTCACGCGCTATCGCTCCACCGCCGGTAACTACATAGAGGGCGCAGGATTCCGCAAGCTCATCTAAGACCTCAGCAAGTTCTTTTATGCGCGCTGCATCTGCGAAATAGATGCCGCCTATTGAAAATACGACTTTCATGCTCGCTCTTTAATAGATAAACATTAATATAAAAAAGAAAACCGAAAATTAAGGAAAGTGATAATAACTTGCAGTATAAATACTCATCCCAAAACTCCCAAACGCCCGAACTCTCAAACTCCCAACTCCCGCTCAAACATGCGCTCAATTATCCTTTCCGTGACGTCAATCCCGCAAGCGACTTTTATACCTTTCCCTGATGGTGTCGCATTGACTTCAAGCACAAACAATCCGTCGTCACCTTCTATCAAGTCAACGCCCGCGAAATCCGCACCCACCGCCTTTGCCGCATTTACAGCCAGTGCTCGCATCTCCTCTGTTAGGTCACACATAAGAGGTATGCCGCCCTGACTCAAGTTACTAATAAACGACCCAGTCTGCGAAATCCGGTAGATAGCTCCTAACGCCTCTTCGCCAACCACAAATACTCTTATGTCGCGTCCAGGATTATGCACGAACTGCTGCAAATAAAGCAAGCCTCGTTCTTTCAGTAGCGTTGCGAGTTTCTGCTTCAGGTCGGACTGAGTGCTTTCGAGCTTGACTATGCCTTTACCCTGACTGCCGAAGATAGGTTTTGCGACTACATTTCCAAGTTGCTTTGTTGTTTTCAACGCGACACCCAAATCGGAAGTGATTACTGTGTGCGGGATAGGAAGCTGTGCCTGTTTGAAGAGATAAAAGGAGAAGAACTTGTTCGCTGCGTTCTGGATTGCTGTGGGCGAGTTCATAACCGGTATGTTCGCAGTTTCAAACTGCCTGAGCAGATCGAACTTAAAAGAAATCTGCTCCAGGGCGAAACTGATGCCAACGTCTCTGACAATGATCGCGTCTAGTGCTAATAAGTCTTTTAAATCGGTATCGAAGATAGCGAAATCGGAAGCGGAGATGGATGCGCTTAACGCTGTGAGGTTAATTGGTATGGCGTTCGCGCCTCTTTTGCGAATGCTCGTCAATAAGGCGTTCGCTGTCCAGTCGTCCGGGTCGGTTATAACAACGCCGATATTTGCGGTTTCTGTGTTTTTGTCAGGATTGTGCATTTTTTTAGTTTTTAATTATCATCTCCTCCTGTGTCAAAAGCGAACTCCATCACTTCTGCTACTATATATTTTTGCAAGCAAAAAGGTATTGGTGGTCAAAAACAAGAAAATAAATTATTGACACAGATTAACGCAGATTAACGCAGAAGAAATTAGGGAACTCACAAATAATAATTTACCCGAACCGTATCATTTTCCAAGGATTTTTAAGACACAGATTAACGCAGATTAACACGGATTTAAAGTAGTGCAATAATTGATTTTTTGATTTTGATTCTATGAACCCGTAAAAACTTAATAATCTTTTCGGGACAGTAGCGTCTGTGTAAATCTGTGTCTATGATATTTATCAAAATTGGTAAACTATTTACTGGGGGTTTCCGTAAATCAGTGTAA
>CBDAFQ010000029.1:0-4238 GCA_965195275.1 uncultured ANME-1 euryarchaeote
ACTGTGGAATTTCTGATTTTCACAAAACAGAACAATAAAAATACTATAGGGGTTCGCATTGAAGAGGAAACGGTATGGCTTACTCAAAAGCTGATGAGCGTTTTGTTTGAAAAAGGTCGCAGTACTATAACAGAGCATTTACAAAACATCTTCGAAACAGGCGAATTAAAAGAGATTTCAGTGTGTCGGGATTTCCGACATACTGCCGAAGATGGTAAGGAATATCAGACAAAGTTTTATTCTCTTGAAGCAATTATCGCGGTGGGGTATAGGGTGAACTCAGAACGTGGCACGCAATTCAGGCAATGGGCAATTACCATTCTTCAACAATATATCCACAAAGGATTTGCAATAGACAGCGACCGTTTTAAGTATGGTTCCCGTTTCAGCACGCGATACTTCGATGATCTGCTGGAAGAGATCCGGGATATCCGTTCCAGTGAGCGGATGGCGTACCAGAAAATCACCGATATTTACGCTACTTCTATTGACTATTCGCAAAAAGCGGAGGGCACATAATTTGACACGGATTTCACAGATTTACACAGATGCTACTGTCTTGAGTATTATGTTTTTTACGGGTTCACAGAATAAAAATTTAAAAAGCAATTATTGCGCTACTTTAAATCTGTGTTAATCTGCGTTAATCTGTGTCTCAAAAAAATCATTGGAAAATGTTAGTACCGTTCTGGTAAATTATTATTCGTGAGTTCCCTAACACTGATTAACACAGCAAGAAATTAAATCCGTGTAAATCTGCGTCCTAAATTAATTTTATAGGTAGAAGTTATACCTTATATACAACAAGGACAAACCGTAAAGCGTATTACAGGAAAAAAGGATGACGACAAATAAAATCACCGAATCCGCAATAGAGGATTTAGCAATCGCGCTACTCGAAAAACAGGGCTACCAGTACATTTACGCGCCCGATATTGCGCCCGACAGCGAAACGCCGGAACGGAACCGATTTGAAGATGTGTTATTATTAGATCGTCTGCGAAAAGCCGTTGGCAGGATCAATCCCAGCATTCCGGCAGATGTGAGAGAAGACGCCGTCAAACAGATCCTAAGGCTTAACTCTCCCGAACTAATCGCCAACAATGAAGCGTTTCACAGGATGCTGACAGAAGGTATAAAGGTAAGTTACCAAAAAGACGGAGCCGACAGGGGCGATCTGGTCTGGCTGCTAGATTCAAAAAATCCGCAGAATAACGATTTTATTGTAACCAATCAATTCACGGTCCTGGAAAACGAAGAGAACAAGCGCCCAGATGTAATCCTCTTTGTGAACGGGCTGCCCCTGGTTGTTATCGAACTGAAGAATCCTGCTGATGAGAACGCAACCGTAAAATCGGCATACGAGCAGTTGCAGACCTACAAACAGGCAATACCCAGTCTTTTTAGTTACAATGGCTTCATGGTCGTTTCCGACGGCCTTGAGGCAAAAGCGGGTTCGCTATCCGCAGGTTTCAGCCGGTTCATGGCCTGGAAATCCTCTGACGGCAAAACGGTAGCATCAGCCCGGATAGGACAACTGGAAACGCTGATCAAAGGAATGCTCAACAAACGAACCCTGCTGGATATTATTCGCCATTTTATCGTATTTGACAAGTCAGCAAAGCTGACACCCTCCCTCAATCCCTCCCAGCAGGAGGGAGGTCATTATCGTGGGGGAATGAGTTTTACTGGTATGATAAAGCGCGTCAGAGATTTGCGGAAAAAACAGACTCCAGCGGAAAATGTTTTCTGGGAGTTGGTGAGAAACAAAAAACTATTAGGGTTAAAATTTAGACGACAACATCAGATTGGAGACTACATTGTTGACTTTTATTGTCATTCGGAAAGGCTGATAATAGAGTTAGATGGAGAAGTCCATAATACTCCGGAACAAAAGAAAAAAGACGGGATAAGGGATAAATATCTGAAAAGTCTAGGTAATAAGATATTGAGATTTAATAATGCTGAATTGTTTGAGAATACAGAAAATGTGCTGAAAGTCATTGAGAAAAGTCTATCTCCCACTGGGAGAGACGGAAGAGAGGGTGGTGTAATGACAGTTACTACCATCAAAAAGCTTGCATCTTATCATCAATACTATGCGGTGAATAAAGCCGTAGAATCTACCTTGAGGGCATCAGGATATTTAGTCAAGAACAAAAACGGTTTCAAGGTGACGGAACGGCCCGAAAGCTACGGTCTAACCAGTGTAGATGCCCAACCGGCAGGGGACAGGAAAGGCGGCGTTGTATGGCACACCCAGGGAAGCGGTAAATCGTTGTCGATGGTATTTTTCACCGGTAAAATCGTGCTCGTCATGGACAATCCGACCATACTGGTAATCACAGACAGAAACGATCTGGACGACCAGCTTTTTGATACCTTTGCCGCGTCAAAGCAACTTCTCAGGCAGGATCCGGTCCAGGCAGAAAGCCGAGACCATTTGAAGGAGCTTTTAAACGTCGCATCGGGAGGAGTGGTATTTACAACCATCCAGAAATTTCAGCCCGAAGAAGGGAATGTTTATCCGAAACTATCCGACAGGCGAAACATCATTGTAATTGCCGATGAAGCACACCGGACGCAGTACGGATTCAAGGCAAAAACCATCGATGCAAAAGACGACCAGGGAAACATAATCGGAAAAAAGATAGTTTACGGCTTTGCGAAATATACACGCGACGCCCTGCCCAATGCGACCTATCTTGGCTTCACCGGCACACCTATTGAAAAAACAGACGTGAACACGCCTGCTGTTTTTGGCAATTATGTCGATGTTTACGACATCTCTCAGGCAGTCGAGGACGGCGCAACTGTGAGAATCTATTACGAGACTAGACTGGCAAAAATCGCTCTCAGTAAGGAAGGCAAAAAACTAGTAGCAGAATTAGACGAGGAATTAGAAAAAGAAGACCTTGCCGAGACGCAAAAAGCAAAGGCGAAATGGACACAGCTTGAAGCTTTGATTGGCAGCGAAGACCGGATAAGACATGTTGCCGAGGATATTGTAACCCATTTCGAGCAGCGCCAGGAAGTGTTTGAGGGGAAAGGAATGATCGTGGCAATGTCAAGACGGATAGCCGCCGACCTGTATGACGAAATTATCAAAATCAAACCCGGGTGGCACAACGACGACCTTAAAAAAGGTGTCATCAAGGTGGTAATGACCTCGGCATCTTCAGATGGTCCAAAGATCTCAAAACACCATACCACCAAAGATCAGAGACGAGCCCTGGCAGAAAGAATGAAGGACACAGAAGACGAATTAAAATTGGTGCTTGTGCGGGATATGTGGCTAACCGGTTTTGATGTTCCTTCGCTGCATACGATGTATATCGATAAACCCATGAAAGGTCATACGCTTATGCAAGCAATTGCCCGGGTGAACAGGGTCTATAAAGACAAGCCCGGTGGCTTAGTGGTTGATTATCTCGGAATCGCCTCCGATCTGAAAGAAGCCCTATCATTCTATTCTGACAGCAGAGGAAAAGGCGATCCCGCCGTTCTTCAGGAACAGGCGGTTTCGCTGATGCGCGAGAAACTTGAAATTGTATCCCAGATGTTTTATGGATTTCCTTATGGACATTATTTTACTGCGGATACCTCAACAAAGCTATCAATAATACTCGCTGCGGAGGAGCACATACTTGGCATTGAAAACGGGAAGAAACGGTATATTGATGAAGTGACCGCATTATCAAGAGCGTTCTCCATAGCCATTCCGCACGAGCAGGCAATGGATGTGAAGGATGAAGTCTCGTTCTATCAGGCTATAAAAGCCAGACTTGTAAAGTTTGACAGCACTGGAACAGGCAAAACCGACGAAGAAATTGAAACCGCAATCAGGCAAGTTATCGATAAAGCCCTTGTTACAGAACAGGTAATAGACGTTTTCGATGCTGCGGGCATTAAGAAACCGGATATTTCCATTCTATCAGAAGATTTCCTTTTAGAAGTCCGGAACATGGAACATAAAAACATTGCTCTGGAAGTTCTAAAAAAGTTGCTCAACGATGAAATAAAATCCAGAATGAAGAAGAACATGGTTCAAAGCAGATCGTTAATGGAAATGCTGGAAGATTCCATCAAGAAATATCACAACAAGGTCGTTACAGCGGCAGAAGTAATCGAAGAATTGATCGAGCTTGGTAAAGAGATAAAGAGGATGGACAAAGAGCCACAGGAGATGGGGTTGTCAGAATTTGAATATGCTTTTTATACGGCAATTGCGGATAATG